>JAZNUO010000173.1:0-2742 GCA_045592305.1 Eubacteriales bacterium
ATCACGTGGCTCTACAAGCTCTCTCTGGGTGCTGACCGCAACTATAAGCTGGCCTCGGTCATCGGTATTTTCGTATTCCTGATCTCGGCCATCCTGTCGCTGGTGGTCTATAACCGATCCTCCGCCGTGAAAGGAGAAGAACACTTCCAATGAAGCAGGGCTCTGCCCCGATCTCGCTTCGGCTCGGTCACACCGCGGCTCTGTCTGCCAACGGTAGCCATTCACTGCCGCGGTCCCGCTTCGCTACCTGCCTAAGTACCTTTTGCAAAAGGTACTTAGGAATTCCCAAAAACTTTAGGAAAAAATCATGGATCATTTCGTATCATATCCCTCTGAAAAATCACGAACATCTCCCAAGCCCCCTGCTCAAGGTCGCCTCCTCGGCATGCGCGCCCGCCGCGCCGTGGGCAACACGGCGGGACAGGTGGTCCTCACCGTCCTCGCGCTCCTGTGGCTCGTTCCCCTGTTCTACCTGCTGGTGCAGTCCTTCCGCGGCGAGCCCGGGGCGTGGAGTCCCACCTTCTTCCCCCGTACGTGGACACTCGACAACTACAAACGCCTCTTCACCGAGACCGACTTTCCCCGCTGGTACGGCAACACCCTCCTCATCGCCACGGTGAGCTGCGCCATCACCACCCTCTTCGTGCTGGCGGTGTCCTACGCCTTCTCCCGCATCCGCTTCCCCGCCCGCAAGCCCCTGATGAACGTCATGCTGATTCTGGGTATGTTCCCCGGCTTCATGTCCATGTCGGCGGTGTATTTCCTCTTGAAGATTCTCCTGCCCCATAACTACCAGTCTCATATCAGCCTCATCATCGTCTACTCGGCGGGAGCAGCCCTGTCCTACTATATCGCCAAGGGCTTCTTCGACACCGTCCCCAAGTCTCTGGACGAGGCCGCCCGCATGGACGGAGCTTCCCGCGCGCTGGTATTTCGCCGCATCATCCTCCCCCTCTCTAAGCCCATCATCATCTACACCATCCTCATCAACTTCATCGCCCCGTGGTGCGACTATATCTTCGTGTCCTACATCCTCTCGGGGGTGCCCGACACGGGGATGTACACCGTCTCGCTGGGTATGTTCCGCTGGCTGGAGCGGGAGATGGTGCAGCAGTATTCCACCACCTTCTGCGCCGCGGCGGTGATCGTGGCGGTGCCCATTACCCTGCTGTTTCTGTGGCTGCAGAAGTATTACGTGCAGGGGGTCACGGGGGGAGCGGTGAAGGGGTAATTCTTTTCACGCCCCCGAAGGGGGCATATCGAGCCACGAAGTGGCATATCGAGCCGAAGGCATATCGAGCCCTATGGGGGCATATCGACAAAAGATAGAAACGGTCGATATGTTCCTGCGGAACTCGATATGTGCCTAAAGGCACTCGATATGTCCCGTTGGGACTCGATATGCGCCCTGATGGGCGCGTGAAGTACGCATCGCATACTACATTACATGACAAAGGAGCAAACCCTATGGCAAGTCTCTCCCTCAAGCATATCTACAAGGTCTACGACGGCACCACCAAAGCGGTCAACGACTTCAATATGGAGATCCGCGATAAGGAATTCATCGTCTTTGTGGGTCCCTCGGGCTGCGGAAAATCCACCACCCTCCGCATGATCGCGGGGCTGGAGGACATCTCGGCGGGGGAGCTGCGCATCGACGGGGACATTGTCAACGACGTGGAGCCGGGGGACCGCAACATCGCCATGGTCTTTCAGAACTACGCCCTCTACCCCCACATGACGGTCTACGAGAACATGGCCTTCGCCCTCAAGACCGCAAAGGTCCCGAGGGAGGTCATCCATGAGAAGGTCACAGAGGCCGCCCGTATTCTGGGCATCACCGAGTATCTGGAGCGCAAGCCCAAGGCACTGTCGGGAGGCCAGCGGCAAAGGGTGGCTCTGGGTCGCGCCATCGTCCGCAGTCCTAAGGTATTCCTTCTGGACGAGCCTCTTTCCAATCTGGACGCGAAGCTCCGCGCCGCCATGCGCGCCGAGATCACCAGGCTCCACGAACGGCTGGGCACCACCTTCATCTACGTCACCCACGATCAGGTGGAGGCCATGACCATGGGCAGTCGCATCGTGGTCATGCGAGGGGGCTTCGTCCAGCAGATCGACTCACCCAAAAACCTCTACAATCACCCCGCCAACCTCTTCGTGGCGGGCTTCATCGGCACGCCCCGCATGAATTTCTGGCCTGCCACCCTGAAGAAAGAGGGGGAAACCGTCCGCGCCCGCTTGGATTGCGGCGTGGAGCTGACCGTGGGCTATCCCATCCTCAACCGCGTTCAGACCCGCTACATGGACGGCATCCACCCCGTCATTCTGGGTATCCGCCCCGATGACGTGACCCCTTGGAAAGAGGGGATGGACCCTGCCGTGTGGGCAAAGCTCCCCGTGACCGTCACCGTGGTGGAGGCTCTGGGCGGGGAGACTCTGGTCTACGGTCACATCGGTGTGGCGGTTCCCGACAATGCTCCCATCGGAGAAGCCGCCGAGGCCTCGGAGCTCGCCGACGGTAAGGAGGGGTTGGGTAGCGACCACAACGCCGTCATCATCAAAGCCCCCTCCGAATTCGAAGCCCACCGCGGAGATACGGTATTCGCCGCGGTCAACCTCACCAAACTCCATCTCTTCGACAGCGAGACCGAGGCCACCGTCAAGCCCCGCATCCCCACCGAGAATATCTGCCCCTGTAGCGTGGCGGGCGACCATCTGTCCTTCGCGGGTCAGCGCTTCCCC
>JAZNUO010000174.1:0-4047 GCA_045592305.1 Eubacteriales bacterium
TCCCCGTGGAGGAGATTGACCCCCTCGCTAAAGGCAACCGACGCGGACGCAATGTTGCGGAAATTCTCGATCTCAATGCTTTGACAGACCGTGCCGATCACCTCGCTTTCTCATGATAATGTCAGATTCAAATACCGCAATGGGGCAGGGGCCCCATGTGGCTCACCAAGACGGCAACGGGTGTCAGTTCCCTTCAGCCGATCTTGATTTTTCTTTAAAGTTTTAGGAGATTCTTAAGAACCCTCGCAAACTTCGCCGTAGGCGAATTTGCCCCGAGCGAAGCGAGGAGGTTTCCAAAAGGGTTCTTAAGCCGCCGGAGGCCGTTCCCTTTAGTCCTTCATACGGACAGGCAGGAGCATGAAGAGATCCTCGTCGGCGGTATCTTCATCATTGGGCTCGATGTTGATGCTGGAGAGAGGGGAGGACATGGAGAGCTTGATGCGGTCGGCGGAGCAGGCGCGGAGGCTGTCGATAAGGTAGCGGTTGTTGAAGGCGATGATGAGATCGTCACCCTCGTGACCGATGGCCACCTCGTCATAGGAGGAGCCTGTACCCGAGGTAGCCGAGATCTTCAGGGTATTGCCCTGCACCTCCAGACGGACGTGGGAGCGGACGCTGCCCGCCACCTTCTCCTCGGTGATGAGAGCGGCGTGCTCCAGAGCCGAGATGACCGACTCGCGGTCGGCGTAGACCGTGATGCGGTGATTGCGGAGAATGATGCGGTTGTAGTCGATGTACTCACCCTCGATGAGCTTGGAGAAGAAGGTGATGTTCCCCATAACGAAGATGATGTTCTTGCGGCTCATGTAAATCGTGACCACGGCCTCCTCGCTCTTGTCGCTGAGGAGCTTGTACAGCTCGCCTACCGACTTGTTGGGCAGGATGAAGCGGGTGTCCTCCACCGTGAGATCCTTCTCCAGACCGTACAGATCGGTCTCGGTGGCGCAGGTAGCCATCTTGAAGGAGTCGCAGGAGACCATGTGGAGCTTGCCGTCCTTGATGGAGAAGAACAGACCGTTGAGCACGGGTCTCTGATCGTTGATACCCATGGCGTACAGGCATTTGGCTATCATGGAGCGAACCACCCGCTGGGAGGCCACGAAGCCCTGAGCCGAGGTCAGACGGGGGATCTCGGGGAAATCCTTGGCGGGGAGCGCGGTCATAGTGTGGGATGAGCGTCCGCTGACAATGGTGGCGCAGTTGCGGTCATCCACGGTCAGGGTGATGTCGCCGCCGTCCATGACGCGGACGATCTGGGAGAACCTGGAGGCACTGACAATGGCGGAGCCCGCCTCGATCACATCGGCCTCAACGGTCATGCGGACACCCTTCTCGATGTCATAGGTAGTCAGGACACAGGTGCTCGGCAGGCTGGCCTCGATGAGGATACCCTCGGTGGCGGCCAGAGTCATTTTGGTGGAAACGCCGCTCATCAGGGGAGCCACGGCGGCGCAGATTACGTCCTTGCGAAATACGATCTTCATGGTGATACTCCTTTATATTTTGATACGCCGTGAAAACGGCTCGGGTCTGCGGGTCTGTGCGCTCCCCCGCCGCTAAGGACAACGCCTCTGTCAGGAATCTGCCTTTTGCGCCGCGCGGGCTATCAGAGGACAGAGAATACAAGAGAATACATAACCTGACCAGAAGTAGTAACAATAGGGAGGGTGGAAAATGTTGAAAACTGATTTTTAATTGCGCGGTAAGGATTTTTTGTGATCCGTTTTGCCTTGTCTCTGTTGAGAAGAGGGGGGATACCTGTGGAAGAAATGTGTAAAACGGGAAAACCGTTCGGATTTTCTTCCCCTCGCTCGTCCCACGGGGCTATTTTTGGCGCGGGACTTGTCGCTGTGGAAAATTATTTCCCTTTCCGCAGTGGAAAACTCAGCGGGGATGTCCACCGCTCTCTGTGGAAAATGATGGGAAAATCCACTTTTCCACAGAGCTGTGGAAAAGATTTTCGGATTGTCCACAGGTATGAAAATCCGTCAAAAGGGCTGTATTTGTCGAAAAACAGGGGTTTTTGGTATTTTACACAAAACAGGAAAGGGAAACCTGTGTAAAACTCACTTTTTCCACACGCTTTTCCACAGATTGTGGAAAAGTCATGAGAAAAACAGCAAAAGGACTTTCCGAGCGGTGGAAAATCGATGGAGAAACGGTTTTTTTTCCACACGAGCAGGAACGCGGCTGACCGTCAGCTTCCCTTGATCTCCTTGACGATCTCCTCCATTTCGGTACGGAAAACGGGATTCTGAGCCATGCGCTTCTCGATGGTTTCCAGAGAGGACATGACGGTGGTATGGTCGCGATCGATGATTTTTCCGATGTTGGGCAGGGACATATCGGTGATCCGACGGATGACGTACACGGTGATGTGGCGGGCGTTGGCGATCTCCTTGGTGCGCTTGGAGCTGACGATCTCCTCTCTCTTGATGTTGTACTTCTTGTACACCGCGGCAAAGACCTTGTCCACGGTCACGGTCACGGGCTCAGCGCCGCCCAAAAGCTCGGAAATGCAGCTTCTGGCCAGCTCCATGGTAACGTGTCTGCCCGTCAGAAAGCTCTTCGCGCCCAGCTTTTTGATAGCGCCCTCGATCTGACGGATGTTGGAGCGGAGATTCTCGGCTAAGAACATGAGCACGTCCTCGGGAATGGAGACGTTGAAGAGCTCGGCCTTTTTCTTGATGATGGCGGTACGCAGCTCCAGATCCGGAGGCTGGATGTCGGCGATGAGACCCCACTCAAAGCGGGTCTTGAGCCGATCCTCCAGGGTCTTGATCTCGCGGGGCGGACGGTCGGAGGTCATGATGATCTGCTTGCCGGCCTCGTGAAGGGCGTTGAAGGTGTTGAAGAATTCCTCCTGTGTGGAGGGCTTGCCCGCGATGAAATGAATATCGTCGATGAGCAGAACGTCGCAGGAGCGGTATTTGTCCCGGAACTCGTTCATGGCCTTACGGGAAATGGTGTCGATGAGCTGATTGGCGAAATCTTCACCCTTAATGTAGATGACGCGGACGTTGGCGATCTTCTTCTTCAGCTCGTTGGTGATGGCGTAGAGCAGGTGGGTCTTACCCAGACCGCTGGGGCCGTAGATGAACAGAGGGTTGTAGGCCTGGGCGGGACGGTCGGCCACGGCGATACAGGCGGCGTGGGCGAACTTGTTGGAGGAGCCTACGATGAAGTTGTCAAAGGTGTACTGAAAATTGAAGGGCGGGAGGGTGGAGCCTATGCTGGTGGGTCGGAAGGCATCCTCCTGAGCGGCGGCGTCCTCCTCGGCGGTATCGTCCGCCGTCTCGGCGGCAGACGTGTCCGTCACTCTCTGCATGAGGGAGGGCTCGTCGGGGGGGATGATGGGGGTAACGTCGCAGACCAGGGAGAGCTTGATTTCAAAGCCCAGCATATCCGAGAAGCGGCGTTCGATATCGGCCTTGTATTTGGAGGTCACTACACGGATCTTGACCTCGGATTCAGCCTTCATAGTGACGGTAAACCCCTGAAAATCCACCACCTCCAATCCGCCCAACCACAGATCGGTGATGATGTCGCTCAGCTCAGGGCGGAAGGATTCCCGCACCAGATGCCAGACTTGGGTAATGTCGTCGAGATAAGCCATACAGTATTTCCTTTCCGTCTTTTTTTGTCCCGTACCGCGCCGTGAAAGGGGAAAAGCCCACCCCTCACGCACGCGCGCGTAATATATAATATATAATTAACTTATTATAACATATAAACCCAAAAAAATCAATACCCATTCGAGATTTTCCACGCAAAACGGATGTCATACCTATGGAAATGTGGGAATTGATGGGGACTTTTGAATATGTAAAATTTCTATGAATTGATCGGAATGGGGGAAATGGCGTTCAAATTTGGGTTTATCGGGGAGTTGGCTCCCCGTAGCGAATCGCGTGTTTCTATGTACGCGTTCTCCTTCACCCGCCTGCGGGCGGGAGCTCCCTCCCGGAGGGAGCCTTGGGGACGCGGGCAAGAATCATTTGTCGGGCAACGAATTTCCGCGGGGGAAGATATGAGGCCCCCTCCGGG
>JAZNUO010000175.1:0-5423 GCA_045592305.1 Eubacteriales bacterium
GTTTTGAAGATTCCAAAGGGACTTTTCCAAAAGTCCCTTTGGCGGGGTGCAGGGGCAGAGCCCCTGCCGATAAACCCCAATTTATCGCCCAAAAAAGGGAGAAACCGACGGTCTCTCCCTTTTCAAATTCAAATCAACCCATCAAGGCTGCGCGGCCGATACGATCTGCATAGCCGTCTCGTCGGCGTTAATGGTGCCGGGGCAGTTGAGGGTGTCGCCGCCGCAGCTTCCGGTGACGGCGCAGCCTGCCTCCACGGTGATGGACATGGTGGCCTGGAGGGCGTCGTCGATGCAGTCGATCTCCACCTTGGAGCCGGCGGTGATGAGGACGTAGCCCTTATCGGTACGGTCAGCGGTGTCCGACTTAATGGCGTCCTCGCCGCCCGACAGCTTGACGGTGGCGTTCTCGATCTCCACGCTGTCGTTACCCTTCAGGATGTTGTTGACACCCGTGACGTTCAGGGTGCAGTCCTTGATACGCAGATCGTTCTTGCAGCCGATGCCGTTATTGTAGTTGCCGTTGACGTTCAAAGTACCCGTGCCCTTGATGGTCAGATCGTCGGCGGAGTAGATGCAGGCGTTGGGCTTATCCTCGGCGGGATTGGGGAACTGATACAGGGTGGCATCGGTCAGGGTATTGACCGAGCCGGCGGCCAGCACAATGGTGGCCTTGTCGGCACTCTCAATGTAGAGAGGGGCCGAGTTGTTGCAGGAGGCGGTGAAGTTGTTGAAAATCAGCTCCACCTGCTCGGTCTTGGGAACCGCCACCTTGATCTGACCGCCGGAGAGATCCCCTCTCAGCTCGTAGGAGCCGCCGCGGGTGATGACGAACGCGCCGCCCTCCACCACAATACCGGTGTTCTGCGCCGAGGCGGAGAGTTGGGTGCCGTTGAAGGTCAGCACGACGGCGGTGGGGGTGGTGGTGTCGGGGCTCGCGGTGCCGTCGGGCGGTGTCACCACGGGCTGCCCGTTTTCATCCGTCCGGACGGGGGTGTCGGAGCCGCCGGGGGTTCTGTCGCAGGCGATGAGAGCCAGTGCCAGCAGAGCGGCCAGAAGGAACAAAACAAGCTTTTTCATGGGAATCATATCCTTTCTCTATGGAATGCCCGAAGGCAGTGGCGATACGATCAAAGAGTCCTGCCTATTTTCAAGTTTACAGGAAAAATGTGTATGGGGTGTGAATATCCCTGTATTTTTTCATGAATTTCCATAAAAACACCCGCGCTCCGCATCCGAGGGGAGGGGAACACGGGTGTCCATGGATATTCGGATCCGAAGGGATCAGCCCGCCGCGGTATCCGCGGGGGTGTCTGCCTCGGTCTCGGGCTCCAGAGCCTTGGAGCGATCCACCGTGACCACCACGCCGCCGTCGTTGGTGCCCGACACGGTGTAGGCGTAGTTGGTGGGATGCTTGACGGTAGCCGAGCCGTTCACCGACACGTACCAGACCTCGTAGTATCTGCCGTCCGCGCCGTTGATCTTCAGGGGCTTATTATCGGTGTAGCTCTTGATGAAGTCCACGTATTCCTCCAGACAGAGGTCGTGCTCGGTCATGTAGGTAGCGTGAGCCACGCCCACGTAGCGGAAGTAGTCGGTGTAATCCTCAACACCGGTGATGTCGCTCTTGGTCTCGGGATAGCGGATCACGAAGCCGTACTTGTGGCAGTTCTCGAAGAGCCAGTTGTAGACGGGATCGGTGGAGAGGGCGTAGCTGTTGCCGTCACGGATGTAACCAAGCTGTACGCCCATGCCCGTGTGGTGGTCGGAATACCCCACTTGGGTGGAGGAGCCCTTGTCGATTAGCTCCTGCTGATCCTCGGCGGAGCGGTAGGCGTACCGAACGCTGACGGCATCGATACCCGTGGTAGCGTGGAAGTCCACCAGCATCCGATCCATCGCGTCCAGAGCGGTCTTTTCCATATACGTGGAGAGACCCGACTGCTGATACACGCGGGGATCGTGGGTGATTCGCTTGTCGTTAATCTTACCCAGGTGGTCGATGCCGCCCGGGAAGGTGTAGACGTGGGTGGTGTTGACCAGAGTCAAAGGACCCTGAAGGGTATCGGTGGCAGTCACCGTAAAGGAGCCCCAATCCACCTTTTCGTTGTCGGGACCGTTCCCGAGCTCGCCGCGGATGTTGGCGATGATCCCGCCGATGGCCATGACCAGCAGCATGATGACGGTCAGGGCGGCCAGGGCGATGACCCCGAGGAGAGTGTATTTCTGGAGAATGCGGTTGCGCTCCCGATTTTCGACGTTGCTATGTTGAACCGTGTTGAAGCCGCGGTCCCCGGTTTGGTTAGCCATATTGACCTCCTGTGTGATAGGTTACGGTAAGCGTGAAATTACTGATTCACTTTTCACTCTTACCTGTTACTTCAAAACTACCCGCCGCCGAAGCGGCAGCGGGTAGGAAATGTTCGGTTGGGAATCAGTCAGCGTCCTTGATGGAGAAGTCCATGCGGCCCTTCTTATCCAGACCGAGGTACTTCACGCGGACAACGGTGCCCAGCTCGATGCCGGCATCCTCCACGCGCTCAAGGCGGCGGTTGGTGATCTTGGAGATGTGAACCATGCCCTCCTTGCCGGGAGCGTACTCCACGAAACAGCCGAACTCCTTGATGCCGGTGACGCGACCGGTGTAGACCTGACCCACCTCGGGCTCAAAGACGATGGCGGCGATGGCGGCCTGGCAAGCCTCGGCCTGAGCGGCGTTGACGGCGGCGATGCGGATGGTACCGTCATCGTCGATGTCCACCTTGGCGCCCGACTCGGCCTGAATCTTCTGGATCACCGAGCCACCCTTACCGATGACCTCGCGGATCTTGTCGGGATCGATCTTCATGACGGTCATCTTGGGAGCGTACTTGGAAACAGTCTCGCGGGGCTGAGGAATGGCCTTCAGAATGACCTCGTCGATGATGTAGTCGCGGCCTGCGTGGGTCTGCTCCAGAGCCTGCTTGATGATCTCGGGGGTCAGACCGTCGATCTTCAGATCCATCTGGATGGAGGTGATACCCTTGTGAGTACCGGCCACCTTGAAGTCCATGTCGCCGTAGAAGTCCTCAAGACCCTGAATGTCGATCATGGTGTCCCAGGAGCCGTCCTCGGCGGTGATCAGACCGCAGGAGATACCGGCGACGGGAGCGGAGATCGGCACACCGGCGTCCATGAGAGCCAGGGTAGAACCGCAGACAGAGCCCTGAGAGGTGGAGCCGTTGGAGGACACCACGTCAGAGACCAGACGGATGGCGTAGGGGAACTCCTCGGTGGTGGGGAGCACGGGGATGAGGGAACGCTCGGCCAGCGCGCCGTGACCGATCTCGCGGCGGCCGGGAGAACGGGTGGACTTAGCCTCACCCGCGGAGAAGCCGGGCATATTGTAGTGGTGCATATAGCGCTTCTCGGTCTCGTTGTCGATACCGTCCAGCATCTGAGCCTCGGCGAGAGTGCCCAGGGTAGCCACGGTCAGCACCTGAGTCTGACCGCGGGTGAAGAGACCCGAGCCGTGGGTGCGGGGCAGAACGCCGACCTCGGCGCCGAGGGGACGGATGGTGTTCATGGAACGGCCGTCCACGCGCTTCTTGTCCACCAGCAGCCAGCGGCGGACGATCTTCTTCTGGATCTTGTAGACCAGCTCCTCCATCTGGGAGCCGATCTCGGGGTACTCCTCCTCGAACTGAGCGAGGATGGCATCCTTAATGGGAACCATACGGGCATCGCGAACGTTCTTGTCATCGGTGTCCAGAGCGGCCATAACGTCAGCCTCGCAGAAGGCAAAGACCTTGTCGAACATATCGTGATCCAGATCGCCGGAGGGATAGGAGAACTTGGGCTTACCGATGTCGGCGATGATGCCGTTGATAAAGACCAGGAGCTCCTTGATCTCGGCGTGAGCCTTCATGATGGCGGCGAACATGGTATCGTCGTCCACCTCGCGGGCACCTGCCTCGATCATGACCACCTTCTCCATGGAAGCGGCCACGGTCAGCTCCAGATCACTCACCTTGCGCTGAGCCTCGGTGGGGTTGACCACGATCTCACCGTTCACCAGACCCATGAACACGCCGCCGATGGGGCCGTTCCACGGAATATCCGAGATGGAGAGGGCGACGGACGCGCCGATCATGGCGGTGATCTCGGGGGAGCAATCGTGATCCACCGACATGACGGTCAGGGTCAGGGCCACGTCGTTGCGGAGATCCTTGGGGAACAGGGGGCGGACGGGACGGTCGATGACACGGGCGGTCAGGACGGCCTTCTCGGAGGGCTTACCCTCGCGCTTGAGATAACCGCCGGGAATCTTACCGGCGGCGTACATTCTCTCGTCGAAGTCCACGGACAGGGGCAGGAAATCAATGCCGTCGCGGGGCTTCTCGGAGGCGGTGGCGCAGCACAGCACGGCGGTGTCGCCGTAGCGGCAGAGGCAGGAGCCGTTGGCCAGACCCGCCAGCTTACCGGTCTCGATGACCAGAGGACGGCCTGCGAGGGTGTACTCGTAGATCTTGTGGTTCTTAAACTCCATAGCGGAGCTTTGGATGGTGTACATTTCTTTTTTCCTCCATTTTGCAGATTTTGTTTTTTGTGATGATCGTTGATCTGCGGAGTTTAGCACTTACCTTCAAGCCGGAGGATTCCGACCCAAAGGTAAGAACTAAAGCTGCGCAGACCGTGTACGGGTTGCCCGCGGACGTAACCGCATGGCAAACGGCGTGCCCCTGCGGGGCAACGGAAGGGGGACGATGGGGCGTACGCCTGTAGACGAAACGCAAGGGAGTGAGAGCGACCAACCCGTGAAGGCCGCCGTTCCGCACTCCCTGCTTTGTTCCGAATTACTTTCTGAGGTTCAGCTTCTCGATGATCGCGCGGTAGCGGTTGATGTCTACCTTCTGGAGATAACCGAGGAGGTTGCGTCTGTGGCCGACCATTTTCAGCAGACCGCGGCGGCTGTGGTGGTCCTTCTTGTTGGACTTCAGATGCTCGGTCAGGCTGTTGATACGGAAGGTCAGAATCGCGATCTGGACCTCGGGGGAACCGGTGTCACCCTCGTGGATGGCGTACTGGGCAATGATTGCCTGCTTTTCCTGGTTGGTCATGGTTTTTTCACCTTTCGACAATAAATTTGGCACACACACAGAGGGCGGTTGGTGAAGTGCCGCATTACGGCTGTATCCGCGAACCGTGCGCATGTCATGCTCTGTCATTATACCATACCCGCGGGGGTTTGTAAAGGGAAGAATTCAAAATTTTCAAAAAATTCACAAATTTGGAGGCGCGTTTTCATGCAAAATGCGGAATTTTCGGGGAAGGCGGATAAGCGGGGCACTGGGGAGGAGAAGGAGCTTGCAAATTAGGGTATGTCGGGGAGGCGGGGGAACGACCGGGGGAAAACTTCTTGAAAGCCTCCTCCCTTTGCTCGGTGC
>JAZNUO010000176.1:0-6623 GCA_045592305.1 Eubacteriales bacterium
AAAAGTTTTTTCTCCCCCATATTCAGACGGAATTCGACAGTCGATATATGGTATAATATGGTAAATACTAAGGAATAACCGTATGGAAAGGAGAAAAACATGGGAAAAAGAAAGTACAAGGGGCGAGGCAGGATCGACGAAAACGGGCGGATGGTGATTCAGAAGGAGCTGATCACCCAGTTGGGCGTGACCGAGGGGACACGGTTCGTTCAGACCCTCCGCGACGGGGGCATTTTTCTGGAAGTCGATCACGGCACCTGTCGGCTCTGCTACTGCGAGGGCGAGAAAATGTTCAAGGATTTCAGGATCTGCGCTCGATGCGCGCGGGAGATTATCGACGCGGCCGATTCGGTCTGAGAGTCAGCGACTCCTATACGGCGACGGGGACGGTATCCGTTCAGTCTCCCTCACGGTCAGCGTGACCGACGCATCCGAGGGCGGCGCACCCACCCCGTAGTTGGCAAGCAAGCATTCCCAAGCGGCATTTTCCTCGGAGGATGCCGCTTTTTTCATGCTTTTTTTCAAAAGAGGGGAAACGCAAACAATTTTTTAACATTTGCGTGGTATAATGGGGGCAGTAAATCCCGAAGGAGGTCTGTCATGTTCAAAATTCTCATCGTGGAGGACGATCGCGAGCTGAATCGCTCGGTCTGCTCCCATCTGACCCGCAACGGCTTTGAGACCGTGGGCTGTCTGAACGCGCTGGATGCCTACGACGCTATGTACGAGCAGACCTTCGATCTCATCATTTCCGACGTTATGTTGCCCGCCGTCCGCGGACGGCAGATCGACGGTTTTGAGTTCGCCGAGACGGTGCGCTCCCTCAACGAGCACATTCCCATCCTGTTCATGACGGCGAGGGACGATCTGGCCTCCAAGCAGAGAGGCTTTCGGGCGGGCGTGGACGATTATATGACCAAGCCCGTGGATCTCGAGGAGCTTTTGCTCCGCATCGGGGCGTTGCTTCGCCGCGCGCGGATCGCCGCCTCCCGCAAGCTTGCGGTGGGGAGCTTTACCATGGACGCCGACGAGCGCACCGCCTATCTGGACGGGGAGGAGATCCCCCTGACCGCCCGCGAGTTCAACCTGCTCTACAAGCTCCTGTCCTACCCCAAAAAGACCTTCACCCGCACTCAGCTCATGGACGAGTTCTGGGATGCCGACAGCGGCTCGGGCTCCCGTACCGTGGACGTGTACATGACCAAGCTCCGCGCTAAACTGGCGGATTGCAAGGACTTCGAGATCGTGACGGTGCACGGGCTGGGGTACAAGGCGGTGATGAAGTCATGAGAAAAAAGCCTACCAAGGCCGGCCGCGTTCTCCGTTACGTGGGGCGCACCCTTCAAACTGCGGCGGTCTTTTTCATCCTGATCGGCTTTGTGCTGACGGCCTGCTTTTTGCTCTTTTTCAGCGGGATGGAGCTGAACGAGGAGAACGTGCGCGCCATGGCTCCCGCGGTGTTTATCAACGCCATCGTGCTGGCGGTCATATTCGCGCTTTTGGACGTGGTGCGCCGCTATCTGGCGGTGGAGCGTCCCACGAGGGAAATCCTGTCGGCTCTGGAGCGGCTCATGGACGGGGATTTTTCGGTGCGGGTCAACGAGATGAGGCTGGGCAAGAAATCCAGAAACTACGCCCGCATCGCCGCGGAGATCAACCGTCTGGGGGAGGAGCTTTCGGGGGTGGAGACCCTGCGGTCGGATTTCGTGTCCAACGTCTCCCACGAGCTCAAGACCCCTCTGTCCATTATGCAGAATTACGCGACCCTGCTCCGCGCGAAGGATCTGACCGAGGAGGAGCGGGAGGACTATTCCCGCCGCATTTATGATGCCTCGGTGCGCCTGACCGAGCTTGTCACCAACATTCTGCGGCTCAACAGGCTGGACAACCAGCAGATCTTTTCCGCTACCAATGTCGAGACCTTCGATCTCTCCGAGCAGCTCTGCGAGTGCCTGCTGAATTTTGAGGAGAAATGGGAGGAAAAAGAACTGAATCTGGAGGTGGAGCTACCCGAGAGAGTGATCTTTACCTCGGATGCCGAGCTTTTGTCTCTGGTCTGGCACAATCTCATTTCCAACGCGGTGAAATTCACCGAAAAAGGAGGTACGATTTCGCTCAGCCTGCGGGATGAGGGTCACAAGGTGTCGGTGACGGTCAGCGACACGGGCTGCGGAATGACCCCCGAGGTGGGGGCGCATATTTTCGAGAAATTCTACCAAGGAGACACCTCCCACGCCACGGCGGGCAACGGTCTGGGGCTTTCGCTGGTCAAGCGGGTGGTGGACATTCTCCACGGAGACATTCGGGTAGAGAGTGTTCCCGATGAAGGCAGCTCCTTTACGGTGACTCTGCGGAGGGAAAGCTATGACTGATCTGAAAGCATGGATGTGGCGGGTCCTCTGCCCGCCTTTATGGGTGTTTTTTCCCTTGATCCTTGTGAGCGGAGGGGGGCTTGCCGCCGTCTTTTTGCTGGGGTATGATACTCACCCCATAGGCTATGCGGTCTTTGCGCTGTCGGCCTATACCCTGACCGCGGCGGTGTTCCGGTGTATCAGAAAGCTCCCCGCCTTCCTGCGGGGCACCCGCGCGCGGCTGGATCGAATGCCTGTTGTGGGGCGGTACATGACCGACGATGCCTACAAGGTAAGGATCTCTCTGGCAGGCAACCTCCTGTACAATGCCGCCTTCGCCGCCTTTTATCTGGTCTCGGGATCGGTGAACCGTTCCTACTGGCTGGGTGGGCTGGGCATTTACTACCTGCTTCTGTCCATTCTCCGCTTCCCTCTTTTGCGGTACACTCACCGTATGGACACCCCTGACCGACTGAAGGAATACAAGCTCTACCGCAACACGGGCATCGGGATGCTTCCCCTCAACTGCGCTCTGTCCCTGATCTTCGGGCTCATGCTCCTGCGTGACGAGACCTATTCCTACCCCGGACTCATGATCTTCGCGGTGGCGGCCTTTACCTTCTCCTCCTTGACCGTGGCGATCGTCCACGTGATCCGCTACCGCAAGTACAAAAATCCCGTTTTATCCGCCTCCCGCGCCGTACAGTTCACGGTGGCTCTGGTGTCTATGATGACCTTGGAGACCGCCATGCTGGAGGCCTTCAGCGAGGGGAACGTTGTCTTTGACGACACCATGAAGACCCTGACCGCCATCGGGGTGTACCTCATGGCTCTTTCCCTGTCCATCGCTATGATCATCCGCGGAGCCAAGGGCGTGAGGCGGATCAAAAAAGAGAGGGATACGGCGGCGAAAGCCCTCTCAATCCAATCGAAGTAAGGAGTATATATGGAACCCAACAAGGAAGGCTTCAGCTACACCTATTCCGCGGGAGAGCGGGACGAGGTCAAGCGCATCCGAAGCAAATATCTTCCCGACAGCGAGGTCGAGGACAAGCTGACCCGCCTGCGCCGTCTGGATGCGAGCGTGCCCCGCAAAGGAACCGTCAGGGCGATCACGGTGGGCACTACGGGGACTCTGACCTTGGGCGGCGGCATGAGCATGGCTCTGGTCGGCGGGGGGGTGTGGTTCATCCCCGGGATCGTCATAGGGCTTTTGGGCATGGTTCTGATCGCCTCGGCTTACCCGCTGTTCATGGCCATCACCAAGCGGGAAAGAGCGCGGATCGCGCCGGAGATTCTGCGTTTGACGGAGGAACTCATGAAGTAGGATGGGGTTAAATTGCTGTTTAACGGTGAGATACAAAGATACAGGATACGAGATACAAGATATGCAAAAACTCTTACGGCGAATTCCGTTTCTATATCTTGTATCTTGTATCGGCCGAGCTTGCTCGGCGCGTATCTCGTATCTCTTTGCTGAGCTGTGCTCAGCGACAAACCCCAATTTGAAGCACCGCAAGCAAAAGGACCGCCATGGAAATGACGGTCTTTTCTGTTTTCCCGATATTCAATGCCCGAGGAGCTTGCGGAGCAGCCAGACGGGGAGGGCTATGGCGAGCTGGAGGAGGGAGGCCACCAGAACCATCACGAAAAGGGCGGTGAGGTAGGCTGAGAACAGGGCGAGAGCTCCCGTGACGGTGTCCATAGCATCCTGTCCCAGCAGACCGCAGATAGCGGTGAGGAGCAGTACCAGTGCCAGATAGATGGGGAGGGCGGTCAGGGCTCCCTTGATGTCGGCGGGGGAAAGGCTGATGTGCTGGGAGACCGACAGGATCACCAAAAGCGCGATGATCTTCACCCACAGGGGAACCGCGCCCTCCGCAGTCAGCTCCTCCACCATGCGGGGGAGCATTTTCAGCCCTTCCAGGAACAGGGAGACTCCACCCTCCCCCGCGGAGGCCATGCCCGAGGCGACGGCGGCGTAGGATGACAGGGTGTCGGGGAAGCCCAGAAGCAAGGCGAGGGTCAGCACGGCAAGCCCGCTGAATATGGGACCTACGCCAATGAATAGGTTGCCGAGGACGTGGTAGAGATTGCGTTTGCGGTAGGCGTGGGTGACGTAGCCCAGATTGCCGTCGGGGGAGCGGGGCTGCCAGAGGGACATGGCGGTGATCCTGTGCCCGAACAGCAGGCACATGAGGGCGTGCCCCAGCTCGTGGACGGGAGTGCCCACGATGGAGGTCGCCAGCACTACGCCCCGCCCGAAGCCGCCCCCCATCATGGACACGAACAGGTTACGGCACAAGGACACCGCCAGACCGCAGATCACCACGGCCCCGAGGGTATACCACAGGACTCCCAAAAAGAACAGGACGTAGGACATACTGCACCTCCTTTTCCACAGAATACGTAACGACTCCATTATATATGACTTTCCCGATTCTGTCAAGGGCGGGTGAAATTTTTCTTGCTTTTTCGGATCAGATGTGCTATACTAAAGGAGACTCGAAAGCCAACAAACCGAAAGGAAGCACCGTCATGACCGTGACCCCCATTCTCACCGCCGCCCAAATGAAGGCCTGTGACAACCATACCATCCATGAGCTGGGGATTCCCTCCCAAGCTCTTATGGAGCGCGCCGCCAGAAGCGCGGCGGCGTTTCTTCTGGAGAGGGAGGATCTGTACCCTGTGGGTAAGGTTCTGCTCCTCTGCGGGAGCGGCAACAACGGCGGGGACGGCTTTGCCATGGGGCGTTTTCTCTCGGATGGCTCTATGGGGGCGGTGCGGAAGGCTGTGATCCTGTACGCGGGACGGTCGGATCGGAACGGCGCGCCCGACGAGTCCCGCATGAGCGAGGAATGCAGGCGGCAGTATCGCTTGGCGGCGGGGGCGGGAATCCCCATCCGCTCGGTATCCGCCTTGTCCGCCGAGCTTGCCGATGCCGCCTCCGTGGTGGACGCTTTGTTCGGCATCGGGCTGGACAGACCCATCGCGGGGGAGCTTGCTTCCCTCCTTGCCACGGTCAGAGACTCCCGTCTGCCTGTACTGGCGGTGGACATTCCCTCGGGGATCCACGCAGATACGGGGGCGATCGTGGGTATGGCTCTCCCCGCCAAGGCCACAGTGACCATGCAGGCTCTCAAGGCGGGGCTTTTGCGCTACCCCGGGGCGGATTATTGCGGTGAGATCTCAGTAGCGGAGCCGGGCATTGATCTCTCTGTGGCGAAGCCCCCCTACGCAGGGCTGGCAGATGAGGGGCTTTTGCGGTCTGTTCTGCCTCCCCGCCCCCGCCGTTCTCACAAGGGGACCTACGGCACGGTCACGCTTCTCTGCGGCTCGGAGGGGATGAGCGGGGCGGCGGTGCTGGCCGCCAAGGCTGCCCTACGGAGCGGTGCGGGGCTTGCCCGCGCGCTGACCCCCGCGTGCAATCGGGTGGTTTTGCAGTCCTCTGTACCCGAGGCGGTCGTCTCGGTCTACGATTCACCCGAGGAGGTCGCGGGGTACGCCGAGGGGGACGCTCTGGTTCTGGGTT
Organism: Eubacteriales bacterium; assembly: GCA_045592305.1. Classification (GTDB taxonomy): domain Bacteria; phylum Bacillota; class Clostridia; order Oscillospirales; family CAG-272; genus CAMEON01. The sequence goes on from JAZNUO010000176.1 coordinate 5,884, forward strand.
GTGGGTTGGGAGTGTCGGAGCTTTCCCGCGAGGCTTTGCGGGCGGTTCTGGATGCCTGTCCCCGTGACGGGAGCATTCCCGCGGTACTGGATGCCGACGGGCTGAATCTTCTGGCACGGGAGCCGTCCCTGTGGGAGACTTCTCTGCTGACTGCTCCCCGCAGGCAGGTGGTCATCACCCCCCATCCCGCCGAGATGTCCCGCCTGAGCGGGGTATCCGTGGAAACGATTCTGGATCATCCCGTGGAGGTAGCGGTGGACTTTGCACGCCGGCGGGGAGTGACCGTAGTCCTGAAGGATGCTCACACCGTGATCGCATCCCCCGAGGGAGAAATTTTCATCTGTGCCGCGGGGAACGCGGGTATGGCCAAGGGCGGGAGCGGTGACGCTCTGGCGGGGGTCATCGGGGCTTTGCTTGCCCAAAGCCGTCACCGTACGGGTCACGAGCTTACCGCCGCCGAGGTGGCTGCCGCGGGTGTGTATCTCCACGCAAGAGCGGGGGATCTCGCCGCGCGGGATCTGGGGGAATACGGAATGCTGGCGACGGATCTGATTCAACGCATCCCTTTGGTGTGTAAGGATTTTTCGGATTCCCGAACCCTGCTGAGGCTCTGATACTAATCTCTAATAAAAAACTTGAACCGAGTCTGCCCTCTCCGTCACGCCTACGCGCCGAGCTTGCGAGGAGGACACCTCCCCCAACGGGGGAGGCATTCAAAGGCTCTCCCTTTGGGAGTTCCT
>JAZNUO010000177.1:0-6161 GCA_045592305.1 Eubacteriales bacterium
GAGACCGCCGCGGAGGGCGATACGGTTCTGCTCTCCCCCGCCTGCACCAGCTTCGATGCCTTCAGGAATTTCGAGGAGCGGGGTGAGGTGTTTCGTGGGATCGTGAGCGCCCTGTAAATTAACCGTTTCTATTCAGGAGGATCATCATAGTGTTAACAATCTTCTCATACACCTACGAAAAACGGATATATTCCGACTGGGAAAGGCTCATCACGACCTTTTCTGTTTGCCGGGATACTGCCCCCGGCGATGTCCCGAGCTACTGCATCATAAGAGATGGTAGCTGGTATGTCGAATCGATTGGAAATATCTGCGACAGTGGCCCCGAAAGAGAGGAGATCCCAGCGGAGGTCGCCGAGCAGGTTCTGCGGGTCATCGAAAAGCATCCCGAGCTGACAAGTTGTCCGGAAAAGATCCTCTCGAACCATGACTTCGGCGAATTCGAAGCGTCGTTTAGTTTCATCTGTGACAGCTTTAAGGTTTATGTAGAAGGTTATAACATCCTGTCTCAGGGTAAGTTCGAGAGTGAGCTTCCCGCTGAGGAGCGGTCCGCGAGCTATATCGTTTGGAATGCCTTCCGTGATGTCGAGACCGTTCTGGAGGCACACGGTATTGAAGTGAAGAAGAAGCGGGCAAGGCCCGACAAAACCATATAGAATGATCAAAACAACCCAAAAGAAAGGAAACAATACAATGACTCTGAAGGAACTCATCATCTCCCTCTCCCGCATCATGTCGGTCAGCGGCAACGAGCGGCGGGGCGAAGTCGAGCTGAACGCCCTCATCGGCGGAGCCTTTGACGAGCACCGCACCGATGCTCTGGGCAACCATCTCTTCATCAAGCGATGCGGCAGACCCAACGCCCCCAAGATCCTGGTGGACACGCACTTTGACGAGATCGGTATGATGGTCACTGACGTGCGGGAAGGAGGATTCGTCACCGTCACCAACATTGGCGGCGTGGATACCCGCATCCTCCCCGCCTCGGAGGTCATCATCTACGGTAAGGAGCCCGTCTACGGCGTGTTTGCCGCCAAGGCTCCCCACCTCTCCACCGCCGCCGACATGGAAAAGCTCACCCCTCTGTCCGAAATGGTTATCGACACGGGCTACGAAAAGGAGGAGCTCGCCGAGCTTTGCCCCATCGGTACCCCCGTGGGCTTCAAGCCCATCTACGCCGAGCTGCTGGGCGACCGTCTGGCGGGTAAGGCCTTCGACGATAAGGCCTGCGGAGCCTGCGCCGTATTCGGCATCGATGCCGTCCAGCGGAAGGATCTGGCGGGCGACGTGTACTTCCTGTTCTCCACCTACGAGGAAACGGGCATGATCGGCGCCCGGGTGGCGGGCTTCGGCATCCGCCCCGACTACGCGCTGGTGCTGGACGTGACCCACGCCTCTGTCCCCGAGGCCAAGGAGCACTACCTGCCCGAATTCGGCTCGGGTGTGGCCATCGCCGCCTCCCCCGTGACCAACCGCCGCCTGACCCGTATGGTCGCCGAGCTGTGCCGCGGCGGAAACCTGCCCTTCACGCTGGATGCCTGCCCCGGCAGCACGGGTACCAACGCCAACGTATACGGGATCACCGCCGAGGGTATTCCCACTGCTCTGTGCAGTCTGCCTCTGAAGTCCATGCACACCTCCGCCGAGGTGCTGTCCATGGAGGATGCCCGCGCCCTGTCCCGCGTTGTGACCCTGTTCATCAAGTCTAAAGAGATTTCGGAGGTGTTCGGAAAATGAAATACACCGGTATCGATCTGATTCGCGAGCTTTCCCTCGCCTTCGGTCCCTCGGGCTGCGAGGATGCCGTTCGCTCCCTCATTGTGGAGCAGATCAAGGGGGATTGCGACAACTATACCGTGGACAAGGCGGGGAACCTCATCGCCGTCATTCGCGGCCGCGGTCTGGACTATGACGGCAAGAACCCCCGCAAGCTCATGCTCTCGGCTCACATGGACGAGGTGGGCTTCATGATCACCGCCATCACCGAGGAGGGCTACCTGAAATTCGCCACCGTGGGCGGCATTGACCCCCGCGTCCTGTGCGGTCGCCACGTGCAGGTGGGGGACGATAAACGCCGTATTCACGGTGTCATCGCCTCCAAGGCTATTCACCTCCAGACCTCCGAGGAGAGATCCAAGACCACCCCCGTTAAGAATATGTACATCGACATCGGCGCGAAGGATGCCGAGGACGCGAAAAAGTACGTCTCGGTGGGTGACTATGCCGTGTTCGACTCGGAATTCGTTGCCTTCGGCAAGGACGGGACCCGCATGAAGGGTAAGGCTCTGGACGACCGCGCGGGCTGCGCCATGCTCATTGAGATCATGCGCGACCTCCATGGCACCCCCTGCAATATGCCCTTCGACGTGTATTTCGCCTTTACCACCTGTGAGGAGGTGGGCATCTCGGGCGCGAACGTGGCCGCCTTCGGCATCGCTCCCGACACCGCCATCATTCTGGAGGCCACGGCGGTTAACGATCTCCCCGGCGCGGGACGGAATTTCGTCTCCAAGCAGGGCGAGGGCGGAACCCTGTCCCTCTGCGACCGCGGTACCGTCTACGATATGGGCTTCATCGACTACGCCCGCCAGACCGCCGAGCAAAACGGTCTGAAGTGCCAGCTCAAGCAGGCGTTTACGGGTGGTACCGATGCCGCCCACATTCAGAGAAGCCTCACGGGCGTTCGTGTCCTTGGTCTCTCTCTCCCCACCCGCTATATCCACTCTGCGTCCAACGTGGCCCTCTACGAGGACTTCGAGCAGACCTACAAGCTGGTGGTGGCTATGATCCGCAACTGGAAGCTGGATTAAAATTGCAGTTTATCGGGCAGGGGTTTCACCCCTGCACCCCACCAAAGAACTTTTTGAAAAAAGTTCTTTGGAATCTCAAAAACCTTTAAAAAGGGTTGATAATTAATGCTTTTTTGAAAGTTCTTGAAGGGTGTCCAGAGGGAAACTTCTTTCAAGAAGTTTCCCTTTGGCGCATCCCTACAAACCCAAATTTGCAATCCCCACCGAACCACATCAAAGAATATTACGGAGGAAAAAATATATGCTCAACCTGATGAAAACTCTCACCACGACCTGCGGTATTTCGGGTCGCGAAAAGGCTATTTCGGACAAGCTTTTGACCGTCGTCGCCCCTCTGGCCGACAAGTGCTACAATGATGCCATGGGCAACCTCATCGCCGTGAAGTACGGTACCGCCCCCGAGGCTGACAAGAAGAAGATCATGCTCTGCGCCCACATGGACGAGATCGGCTTCCTCGTGACCTACATCGAGGATAGCGGCTTCATCCGTGTCAACCCCATCGGCGGCATCAACTGGGTTGCCGCGGCGTACGCGGAGGTTACTTTTGGTAACGGCCTCAAGGGCATCCTCGTTCCCGAGGCAGGCACCGCCCCCGCCGACCTCAAGGCCGAGAAGTGCTATATCGACATCGGCGCGAAGGACAAGAAGGAGGCCGAGCGCAAGGTCAGGATCGGTGACTACTGCGCCCTCTCGGGCGGCATCACCCGTCTCCTGGGTCGCCGCATCGCGGGCAGACCTCTGGACGACCGCATCGGCTGCGCCGTGCTTATCAAGATCGCCGAGGCTCTGAAGGAGACCCCCGTGGCCGATGACGTGTACTTCGTGTTCTCGGTACAGGAGGAGGTCGGTATCCGCGGCGCCAAGACCGCCACCTTCGGCATCACCCCCGATATCGGCATTGCCTACGATGTGACGGGTACCGGCGACAGCGCGGGTGCCAAGCCCATGGCCTGCTCGGTTGGCGGCGGCGCGGCCATCAAGCTGAAGGATAGCTCTGTCATCTGCGACTACGAGCTGACTCAGGAGTTTGCCGCCGTGGCCAAGGAGAACGACATCAAGCACCAGTTCGAGATCCTCGCCGCGGGCGGTACCGACACCGCCTCCATGCAGATGTCGGGCGCGGGCGTCAAGGCCGCCGCTCTCTCCATCCCCACCCGCTACATCCACTCGGGCGTGGAGATGCTGGACCTCAACGATGCCGAGGCCTGCGTGGAGCTGACTGTGGCGTGGCTGAAGAAATAACCGAATCAAAAACCGTAAAGAAACCGTGAGATACAAGATACAAAGATACAAAGATACAAGATAAGGTACCCCCGATATATCCTGTATCTCGTATCTTGTATCTGCCGAGCTTGCTCGGCGTGTATCTTTTTCCACAGAAAGGAGCCTCCCATGCCCCCCACCCTCATCCAAAAAATCTTCACCGATACCGCCTATATCCGCGTCGGCGGCTCCCCCGAGGAGCTGAAGGCCGCCGAGTACATCCGCGATGTCTGCGCCTCTTTTGGCGCAACCGCTACCATCGAGGAGTTCGACGTTCAGATGGCCACCATGCACACCGACACCCTCACCGTGGACGGCGTAGAGATTCCCTGCAAGGGCTACCTCAACGCAGGCTCCCACGAGGTGGAGGCTCCCCTCTACTATCTGGCGGGGAAGGACAAGTACGCTCTGGAGGGCTGCCGCGGAAAGATCGTCCTATTCGACGGCTATCTGGGCTACTGGCGGTACCGTGACCTTCTGGAGAACGGTGCCGTGGGCATCATCACCTACGACGGCAGCGTCAACTATGCCGACCGCAACATTGACCGCCGTGAGCTTCGGGCTATGGTCTCCGAGGGCGTGGACAAGCTCCCTTGTGTCAACATTAACGCCAAGGATGCGGTGGCTCTGATCAAAGGGAACGCCAAGACCGCAAAGATCACCCTCTCGCAGGACGAGTATACGGGTAAATCCCGCAACGTTGTCCTCGACCTCCCCGGTGAGTCGGAGGAGACCGTTATCTTCACCGCCCACTACGATTCTACCTCCCTCTCCGAGGGGGCCTATGACAATATGTCGGGCTCGGCGGGGCTTTTAGCTCTTGCCGAATATTTCACCGCCCATCCCCATAAGCGCACCCTGCGCTTTGTCTGGTGCGGCAGTGAGGAGCGGGGACTTCTCGGCTCCAAGGCCTGGTGCGCCGCCCACGAGGATGCCCTCCCCGCCATCAAGCTCTGCATCAATCTGGACATGATCGGCTGTACCATGGGGCACCTCATCGCTTGCTGTACCGCCGAGGAGGCCGCCGTCTCCTACATCAGCTACCTCGGTCGCGAGCTGGGCACCCTCATCGACCCCTACCAGGAGGTCTACTCCAGCGACTCCACCCCCTTCGCTGACAAGGGTATCCCCGCCATTTCCTTCGCCCGTGTCTCCCCCCGCGAGGCGGCCACCATCCACAACAGCTACGATACCGCCGAGATCATCAAGGTGGAGAACATGGAGACGGATATTTCTTTGATTACCGTTTTTGCGGAGAGAATGGCCAATGCCGTGTTCTGCCCCATCCCTAAGGAGATTCCCGATAATATCAAGGAGAAGATCGACGAGTATCTGTGTCGGAAGAGAAAGAAGTAAAGAAAACAACGAGCAAGGAGGACTTGACAAAGATGTTCGATCAGATTGGAAAGAAAATCAAAGCGTTGGCGATTGTCATTTTCGTTGTAGGCATCATTATTTCAGTCTATGTCGGAGTGTTACTTGCCGAGACATATGCGGAGGAGAGTATAGCCCTTGCAATCGCTTTGTGTCTGATCAGTTTTGCAATAGGTGTGATTGGCAGTTGGCTATCGGTTCTTTTGCTCTTCGGCTTTGGTGAGCTGGTGGATCAATCCATGGAGACCAATCAAAGACTGGAGGAGAATCATGAGGCTCTGAAGGAGATCGTCGAGCTTCTAAAGGAGCAGAACGGTCACACCGCCCATACCGTGAACCGCCCTCGCATGACACCCCCTCCGCCCGCTGCCCCCGTCCGCAACACCCGCGAAAGCCCCGGACCTGCCCGCACTATTACAAGGGATATCGACAGCGAGCAGCTCCCTTTACGCAGGACTGGTGAGCAAGAGAACATGTCCCAAACACCGGAAAATAAGAATATGAACGGATCCGATGATCTATATATTCCCCGAACATAACCGAATCACTACATCAAAAGGAAACCCAAACCACCATGCACATTTCCGATAAAATCAAAGCCCTCACCGCCGAGGCGGAAGTCGCCCTCGCCCCCTACTTCGCCGAGATTGACCGCATCTCCTTTGAGAACACCGAGCGGGTCATGGACGCCTTCCGCGAGCATCGCGTGGCCA
>JAZNUO010000178.1:0-4450 GCA_045592305.1 Eubacteriales bacterium
TTTTCGGTTTCAGGAGAACGAAAGGCACACTACGAAAGCCTTCCCTTGTGAGGGAAGGTGGCACGCGAAGCGTGACGGATGAGTAGCCACCCTTCCCCATTCCACTCTCTTCCGTCAGACCGATAAACCCAAATTTGAAATCCTCCCCACCGGAAAAGGCGGCCCCCACAGAGAGCCGCCTTACGGTGAGATTCAATTCAGGGTCTGGTCTCAGAAACGTACTTGTTGCTGATGTACGCCTTCTGTCCGTTGAACTCAATGCGGTACCAGCCCTTCTCGTCCTGCTCAAAGACCTCGACCATGTCGCCGTGGCTGAGCTGACCCAGAATATTGGCAGACGAGGAGGTATCCGAGGAGGTGCGGACGTTGAGTGCCGAAGCGGTGATGAACATGAGCTTACCGCCGTTGGGACCCTTTGCCTCGCCCAGGGTCTCGCAGGCGGTGGCCATCAGGGTGAAGCAGCCAAAGTCCGCGTAGTCCCCCATGTCCACGGTTTTTTCAAGGGTGGCGGTGAGCTTGACGTAGGTACCCTGCGCAGGCTCGGCGGTACCGTCAAAGCAAACTGCGAAGTTCAGGTCCTCGCCCACCGATACGACCGTATTTCCGTCTTCATCCTCGGTGACGTTACCGTAGACCGTAAAGGTCTTGCCCTCGTAGTAGGGGGCGAACATATAGAGGAAGAAGAACTGCTCGGCAGGGTCTGCGGCGGGATCCTCGCCGCCCACGGTGTAGTTGTCCCCATCCACGGGGAATCCCATAGCGGCGGCCGTATCGGGGTCGAGCTCGGGGAGCTGGAAGCCGAACAGCTCGTCGTAGGTAGTCTCCGTGTAGTCGGCGGCATCGGCGGGGGCGGTGATAGCGGCGGGCTCGTAATTGACCGTGGTTTCAGATGAGATGGTCATAGCCTCCCCGCCCGTCAGCTCGGCGGGAAGGGTCACGGTAAAGCGCATGAAGGTCATGCGTCCCTCGGCATCCAGAATAAAATCAAAGGACAGCCCCGCGCCCTCCATGGCCTCACCCATAAGGATCTCCGTCAGAGCGCCGTCCAGTCCGGAGCAGGTCAGCTCCACGCGACCGTCGGCGTGCCTTTTGCCGCTCAGAGTGCTGTTCAGAAGCCCCTCGGTCAGCTCAGCATCCTCCACGCTGACAGAAGCCCCCTCTCCGAGGTACAGGTCTGCCAGCTCCTCCTTCTGCTCAGGGGTGAGCTTCAGCACGTAGCGCATCTCGGTCTTGGTGGTTCCGTCGGAGACGGACATGAAGTAGTAGGCCGTATCGCCCACCGTCAAAAACCGATCGGAGATCCCCTCGGCGGAGTTCTCCACCAGAAAGTCCTCTCCCTTTTGGGTCATGATCTCCTGAGAGAGCAGCACGTCGCCCATAGAGGTCTTGACCGTGACCGCAGCATCCCCCGTCTCCATAGCCAGCGCGGCGGAGAGCAGGGTCTTGAGCTCGTCGGCGGTCAGATCGGCGGGGGGAGTCGTCTCCCCCTCGGTGTCCGGCTGCGTCTCGGAGGGCTCAGTCTCGGAGGGCTCAGTCTCGGAGGGCTGCGTGGGGGGGGCGGTGACATCAACGGTGGGGGTGTCGGTCACGGTGGTGTCCGTGGTATCATCGGAAGGCTTATCGCCTATACAAGCCGTTGCCAACAGAGCAAGGGCGAGGAAGAGCGCGATCAACGCGCTCATGCGGGAAAGCTTATGCTTCATGGTAGTTCCTTTCTGTATACGTTCTATAAGCGGGTATTCATCAAAGACACCCGCTTCCATGCGGTATTATAGCACGAAAGCCTCGGTTTGTCAAGACGGTACGGAGGGTTTTCCCCGAAGCAGAAACAGGAGAAAAAGCCACAGATCCCCGCTATCCCCCCGCTCCACCGCCCCAAATCCCCCGCTTTTTTGTAGAAAACCGCGAAATCCCCCCGAAAAAATCGTTTAGGTGACAATTTTCAAAAAAAATTGTGAGCAATACTTCAAAAGATATTGCATTTTCTTTGGTTTTCTGCTATAATAATACTGAATTTGCGGTCAGTATGCACGCGAGACAAGGATAGGCGCTTACCCACACCCGCAGGGGTGCTTGCAGAAACGCTGATGGGCCCGCCGCGTGACGGGAAACGCGCAAGTAATAAAACCCCTTAAAAGGAGATTTTATGCGACATGGAAAAAGAGATCCTCATTTCACTGCGTGGGGTATCCAAGGCGTTTGACGGCGAGACCATTCTCGATAATATCAGCCTGGATATCCATGACAAAGAGTTCGTGACTCTGCTTGGACCCTCCGGGTGCGGGAAAACCACCACCCTCCGGATCATCGGCGGCTTTGAGACGGCCGACAGCGGAGAGGTGTTTTTCGATGGGAAGGAGATCAGCTCCGTCCCTCCCTACCGCCGCCTCGTCAACACGGTTTTTCAGAAGTACGCGCTGTTTCCCCATTTGAACGTTTATGAGAACGTCGCCTTCGGTCTGCGCCTCAAGAAAACGCCCGAGGCGGAGATCAAGACCAAAGTGCAGGAGATGCTGGCCATGGTCAATCTGAGAGGCTTTGAGCGTCGCCGCGTCACCACCCTGTCGGGCGGTCAGCAGCAGCGAGTAGCCATCGCCCGCGCGCTGGTCAACCATCCCCGCGTCCTGCTTCTGGATGAGCCTCTGGGCGCTCTGGACCTGAAGCTCCGCAAGGACATGCAGGTGGAGCTGAAAAAGATCCAGAAGCAGACCGGCATCACCTTCATCTTCGTCACCCACGACCAGGAGGAAGCCCTGTCCATGTCCGACACCGTGGTGGTCATGTCCGAGGGCAAGATCCACCAGGTGGGCACCTCCGTGGACATCTACAACGAGCCCGTCAACGCCTTCGTGGCCGACTTCATCGGTGAGTCCAACATTCTCGACGGCGTCATGCTGGAGGTCTACAAGGTCCGCTTCTCCGGCCAGACCTTCCAGTGCCTGGACAAGGAGTTCATGAAGAACGAGCCCGTTGACGTAGTCGTCCGCCCTGAGGACGTGGACATCGTCCCCGTGGAGCAGGGCCAGCTCACCGGCGTGGTCACCTCCGTCACCTTCCTGGGCGTCCACTACGAGATCATCGTGGACGTGAACGGCTTTAAGTGGATGATCCAGACCACCGACTTCGTGGACGTGGACGAGCGCACCGGCATTGAGCTGGAACCCGACGCCATCCACATCATGAAGAAGTCCGAATACTCCAACCTGTACGGCGACTACTCCTCCTTCTCCAACGAGCTGGACGAGCTGAGCGAGGTAGAAGAGGAGGATGAGGACGAATGACCAAGAAAAAGACCCGCAGTGGAGGGCGGGTCGCCAAGACCAGTTACTATGCGACATTGGGTCCCTACTCCGTGTGGGCCATGTTCTTTATCCTGGTACCCCTGGTCTTCGTGGCATACTACGCCTTCACTGACAACAACTTCAACTTCACCCTGGAGCACATCCAGCGGTTCTTCACCGCCACCTCCCAGGTGATCCAGGAGGACGGCTCCTCCAAGGAGGTCTACACCTACCTGGTGATCATCTGGCGCTCCCTGAAGCTGGCGGTCATCTCCACCGTCGTCTGCCTGGTGCTGGCCTATCCCCTGGCCTACATCATGGCCCGGGCCGAGCCCAAGACCCAGAAGACCTTCATGACCATCATCATGATCCCCATGTGGATGAACTTCCTCATCCGCACCTACGCCTGGATGACCATCCTCCAGGACACGGGCATCCTGAACAACTTCCTGACCTTCTTCCATCTGCCCGGCGTCCACATCATCGGCACCGAGGCAGCCGTGGTCATCGGCATGGTCTACGACTACCTGCCCTACATGGTCCTGCCCCTGTACTCCATCATGGCCAAGATGGATATGAAACTCATCGAGGCCGCCCGTGACCTGGGCTGCAACAGCGTGGGCGTCCTGCGCCGGGTCATCTGGCCCCTGTCCCTCCCCGGCGTCATCAACGGCGTGACCATGGTCCTCATCCCCTCGGTGAGTACCTTCTACATCTCCCAGAAGCTGGGCGACGGCAAGTTCTTCCTGATCGGTGACGCCATCGAGAGCCAGTACGTGGCCAACAACCTGCACTTCGCCGCAGCCATGGCCTTCATCCTGATGGTGGTCCTGCTGGTCTGCATGGGCGTCATGCAGGTCCTCACCGCCCGTCACGTGGAAGGAGGTAAATGAGCATGAAACCTGCAGCAAAACTCTACACCGCCCTCATTTTCCTCTTCCTCTTCGCCCCCATCATCATCCTGCTGGTGTTCTCCTTCAACAGCAGCAACAGCCTGTCGGTCTTTGAGGGCTTCTCCCTGTACTGGTATAAGGAGCTCTTCCACGACACCAACACCCTGGGCGCCCTGAAAAACACCCTGGTGCTGGCCCTGGCCGCCTCCACCATCTCCACCATCATGGGCACCGCCGCTGCCGTGGGCATCAACAAGCTCCGCAGTAAGTACCTCC
>JAZNUO010000179.1:0-3622 GCA_045592305.1 Eubacteriales bacterium
GGGAGGCACCGTGGGTGACTCCCTTAAGTGGCGATTCTTTTGGTACTTTTCTTTCGCCACGGAAAGAAAAGTACATATGAAAAACCCTGCTATAAACCCCAATTTTTAATATTGACTGAATAGATGCAATTCCTCCTTTCACGGCTTTCCCACGGATGCCGTGATTTTTTCAAAAAAATTCCCCCGTTTCGGAAAGATTCCCCCGAAAACATCGTCTACATAAGCAGAGGCCTCAAAACCCACGAAAGGAGAAAGACTATGGATTCCATCACCGCTGCCCGCGACCGCGAGATCGTGGAGCTGTACTGGCAGAGAAACGAGCGCGCCATTCAGTTGACCCATGAGCGTTACGGCGGGCTTTGCACCAAAATCGCCATGAATATTCTGGGGAATCCCTCGGATGCCGAGGAGTGCGTCAACGATACCTATCTGAAGGCATGGAAGTCCATTCCCCCCGAAAAGCCCCGCGCTCTGGGGGCGTTTCTCACCCGCATTACCCGCAATTTAGCTTTGGATCGCTACCGTACCAAGCGGCGGCAGAAGCGGGACGGGGAGTTTACGGTGATGCTCTCGGAGCTGGGGGACTGCGTCCCCGCCCCCGAGGAGGGCGACGCCGCCGAGCTTTTGGGTCACATCAAGGATTTTCTGCGGGGGCTGGACGAGACCGACCGCAATCTGTTCGTGGGACGCTACTTCCACGCCTACGAGGTGCAGAGGATGGCCGAGGGTTACGGACTCACGCCCAACGCCGTGTCTCTGCGGCTGTATAAGACCCGGGAGAAATTACGGGTCTACCTGAACGAAAGGGGGTATAGCGTATGAAAAAGAAGGAGATCAAGGGGCTTTCCGCCTTTGAGCTGCTGGAAGGCCTGGATGACGACATGATCCTATCCGCCTCCCTGCCCGAGGCGGCGCCTGTGGCTCCCCCCACCGTAGGGGAGAAGCTCTCCGCCTTTTTTGCCCGCATGGGGAAGGGCGGTATGGCGGCGGCTATCACGGGGATCGTGGTGGCGCTGGCGGTGCTGTTGGGGGTCGCTCTGGCGCGGCCTTTTGGGGTCATTGACTCACCCGGTCCCGACACCAACCATGGCATTCACGGAAGCCTGCCCGACATGAACAACGGCATCATCACCCCTCCGCTCACCCAAAGCCCCGAGCAGGAAAAGGGGGAGGTCGCGGTGGTGTCCGACGGCATTACGGTGTATCCCCAAGGGTTCTGCGTAGTGGAATCAGGACAGCGGCGAAACGAAAAGGGCGAGCTGGAGGTTTTCAAAACCGACGGTCGGGGCGCGGTGGGTATGCTGGATCGGCTCTGGGATATGCTTCCTGTTCTGAGAACGTCGGGGAACGATTTTGACGTAGCCATTCCCGATAATATGACCCTGCGAAGCGTACGGGTCTTTGAAATGGTGGATATACAGACCAAGACCTTTGAGGAGCTTGCGCTGCTCTCCGACGAAATGGAGGATTATCGCGACAGACCTTGGGAATTCCTGTCCACACTGCGCGGTTTTTACACCGTGGTGCTGGAGGTCTACCACGAGACCAACTACTCCGAGGACGAATACACCAAGGGCGTGGACGAGTACGCTTTCAAGCTGGAGGTGGATCCCAATCTGGACATCACCTACCCCGTCCGCTTGCTGGTGGACGGCAAGACCTACTATCTCCAAGGCTACGATGGCATTAACAGCGGTTATGCCCTCACCGAGCTGGCTCCTATCATCCCCACTGCCACGGTGACGCGGGAAAGGGATGTCGATTTCTATCTGTCCCCCCAAGGAACCCTGCAATCGGTGACGGCCTATGACGGCAGTTTCCGACTCATGATGACCGAGCCCGACTTGGAGCCATTGGTATCCCTTTCCGCATGGGCGGAGGGTGACTACTACTTTGTCTTTACGGTGACATTTTCCTTTGAGGGCGAAAGTCTGATTCAGGAGTACCCCTTCCATATCAAGCTGGTGGAAGAGACCGAGGGGGGAACTGAGAAAGAGACCGAGGAGGAGACCCACCCGAACGACGTGGGCGAGACCCCGGAGCCGCCCCGCGTGACGGTGGGTACGGGCTTTGGCAGTCTGCACTTCGGGAACGCGAGCCACAGCCGCGAATACCATGAGGGCTATATGCTCTGGACGGAGCAGTGGTACGACGGCGGTATGGTCAGCGGCGACGGCTTTGGCGCCACGGGACAGCTTTCGGATATTTCCGCCGGGCTTCCCGTGCTTCGCCACTATGCCGGGGAAGAACCCCACCTTCGTGTGATCGAGGATAAGGACACCCTGACCCGCATCTATATCTACTATGAGGACCACAGCTTCTATGCCGACGCGAGGGATGCTTCGGTCCTGTCCACCCTCCCCGAGGGCAGCTACATCATCGTCCTGCGGGTGGAGACCCAAGGCGACTACATCGAGGAGGCCGAGACCTACGAGCGCACCTGCACCGAGTACGCCTTCATCCTGGAGGTCGTGGAGGAGCAGGCGGGCATCCCCGGCGTTCCCGAGACCAATCCCCGCGTCATTGTTAGCGGCGGCGGGCAGACGGCGGTCTTTGAGACCGAGGAGGATGGGTTCCTTGCGTGGACGGCCTGCCGCTCCGATATGGCCGGCAGTTGGATGCCCCGCGTGGAAGGTACTCCCGCCGCCTCAGTGATCTTTGCCGACGAGGAAGCCCTGCGCGCCCTCCCCGACATGGAGATCATTTACGGCACCCCCCTCACCCTGTCTCTGGACGCCGCGGGGGCTGAGCTGTTCGGGGTGATCCTGTACGACGCCAAGGGCGGCGTGACCGCCGAGGGGGATGACCTTTCGGTGGTGGACACACTGGAGAACGACGGCTTGGACAGGGGCGTGATCCTGGTCCTGCAGGTCCTGTCCCGTATCAGCGAGACCGAGCACGCCTGCTATGAGTACGCCGTGGATCTGACCATCACCCAACCGTAATGCGGCTCCCAAGTCCGCCTCTCACCCGAGGGGCGGGCTTTTTTTCCATAAAATATACAAATTCCCAAAACCGTCTTGCAAATAACCGTTCAACATGATATAATAAGGCTACCCGCGGGCATCCCCCGCCGTATCCGAAAACATTTGATTCAGATAGGAGAACCTACCATGAAGATCAACGAAAAGATCCCCGCTCTGAACGGGTCCATCACCGACCCCCGTACCCGCCGCTACATCGCCCCCAAGCGGGTGGTGCTGACCGAGGGTAACGTGCATAACCCCGAGTCCCTGCTTCAGGAGAGAAGCAACCAGATCACCCTGGGCGTGGGCGAGTGCTGCACCATGCGGAACGTCCCCGGTGAGCCCCACGCCAAGCTGGTGCTGGACTACGGCTGTGAGTTCCCCGGCTCCATCCGCCTCATGATCTGGGGCGCGGGCTCCAAGGGCTGCGGTGACGATGCCCGCTGCAACATCATCGTCCGTACGGGTGAGTCGGTCATGGAGGCTCTGTCCCCCATCAAGGTCAAGAACACCACCAACGACCACGCCATCCGCGACCGCATCATGAACGTGGGCTTCTACTCCGCCAACGAGACCAACGAGTCGGGTCAGCGATTCGTCTGCGTGGAGCTCATCGACGAGGAGGCTGAGGTGTCCTTCAAGGCCATTCAGGGCGT
>JAZNUO010000180.1:0-4805 GCA_045592305.1 Eubacteriales bacterium
ATAACGAGAAACATACGGAACCGGAAAATTGCTGAAAACCCTTTGGCTCACAGCAATTTTCTTGCACCTACCGGTGCGCGCCGAGGCGCTCAAGGCCGCCCTCGGCACTGCCGGCCACCACTCTTTAATGAAGGGCTTCGCCCTTCACCCGTTTTGTGACGGAGCGGGCGTGGGAAACACACCGATAAACTGCAATTTGAACGCCCAACAAAATTCCAAAATTCTCCCCTTTGTTCATATCCAAATCATAATTTCGTGCTATAATAGTAACTTGAATAGTTATATTTCCCTATGAATCGAGGCAAGTTATGCGTAAGATCGCGTTTATCGGCGTTGGCAATATGGCAAACGCTATTATTGGTGGGCTTCTCCGCTGCGGGGCGGTGGATTGTTCCCATCTGATCCTTTGTGACAAGTTTCCCGACAAGTGCGCCGACTACGTGAGTGACGGCGCTACCATGGCTTCCTCCCCCGCCGAGGCGGCTCGGAATGCCGACTGTGTGGTTCTTTCGGTCAAGCCCCAGAATTTTCCCGAGGTGCTGAGTGAGCTTTCGTCGGTGGCGGGAATGGAGAATAAGTTGGTAATTACCATTGCGGCGGGTATTACGGTGGAGACGGTCAAGACCGCTCTCCACGGCGCGCCTGTGGTGCGGGTTCTGCCCAACACGCCTATGCTGATCGGGCAGGGGGTTTCGGTCATCTGCCGCGCCGAGGACGTGGAGGCTGAGGATTTCGCCTTTGTCCGCTCCATGTTTGAGGCTTCGGGATCGGTGACAGTGATCGATGAGGCTGAGATGAACCGAATCATTTCGGTGACATCCTCCTCCCCCGCTTACGTGTTTGCCTTCATTGACGCGATCTGCGAGGGGGCGCGGGCGCAGGGGCTGGACGGTGAGGCTCTCCTGTCCGCCGTCTGCGATATGGTGATCGGTTCGGCTATGCTCCTGAAGCAGGATGCCCTGACCCCCGCCGAACAGATCAAGCGGGTCACATCCAAGGGCGGCACCACCGAGCGAGCCATGGCGGTGCTTTCGGAGCGGGATATGGCGGGGATGATCTCCGACGCTATGAAGGCCTGCACCGCCCGCGCCGACGAGTTATCCAAGGGCTGACACGACGGGATCCCCTTCCCAAATCACAGACAAAAGGCAAGGACACATCATGGCTATCGAAAAGAAGAAGAAATTCAAGCTCTTTGATCCCATGCGGGACGGCAAGGGCGTGGAAAAGGGGGAGGACACCACCCCTACTCTCAAGCGTTTTTTCAAGCTTTGGGGGCGGAAGTTCTGGAAGCTGATCTCCCTCAACCTCTTGATGGTGGTGCAGATCATTCCTCTGCTCCTCATCGCTTGGCTATACTTCGCGGGGCCCAAGGTTCCGACTCTGTACAGCCCTCTCTACGCCCCTCTGCTGGGCGCGCAGACGGCCGCTCCTACCTCGGTGGGTATGACTCTGTTCAACAGCGCCGCGGGGCTGATGCACCAGACACCCGTGTTTAACTCGTGGGCTCATTGGGTCATGGCCGCTCTGGTCATCTTCCAGCTCGTTACCTACGGCTGGCAGAGAACCGGCACAACCTACATTCTGCGGAATCTGGTTCGCGGTGACGGTGTTTTCATGATCTCGGACTACTTCTACGCCATCCGCCGCAACCTGAAGCAGGGCTTTATCATGGGCATCATTGACTGCGCCGCTCTCTTCGCGCTGGGCTTTGATCTGTTCTACTTCATCAACGCGCCCACCACGGGGGGCAACAACTTCATGTACTGGGTCATTTTTGCCCTGGTTCTGATCTACGGCATCATGCGGTTCTACACCTATCTCATGATGGTGACATTCGACATGAAGATCACCAAGATCCTGAAAAACGCTCTGATCTTCACGGTCATGGGTATCAAGCGCAACATCATGGCTCTGCTGGGTATGGCTCTTCTGACGGGTGTGTTTGCCGTTCTGATTATTTTCTTAGGGCAGCTTGTTCCCGCCTTCTTCATTCTTCCCTTCCTCTGCCTTCTGGGCTTCTGCGGCTTTATGTACACCTTCGCGGCTTACCCCGTGATTCAGCGGTACATGATCGATCCCGTGAAAAAGCCTACGGCACCCGCTGTGGGGGAGTCGGCTGAGGAGAATGCCTGAGTTTTTCGAACCGTTTCACCAATACAAAACAACCCCGATGAGAGTCGGGGTTTGCTTTTTTGGGACAAAAAATAACCCGAGCTGAACCGTTTTGTTCAACTCGGGATTTGGTTGGCGGAGGCAGAGGGATTCGAACCCCCGTGGGATCGCTCCCAAACGGTTTTCAAGACCGCCTCGTTATGACCGCTTCGATATGCCTCCGTACCGAGGTATTATACCATAACTTGGGTGGTTTGTCAAGGCTAAATGGGGAAAAAGGCAGAGATCCCTACGAGAAATCTGCCTTTGGAGGATAGGACATATAAAAATCAGCGGATCAGTACGAGGGTGGTGAAAACGGCCAGCGCGGCGGTCAGAACGCCTTGGGTAATCAGCATCACGCGGCTTACGGTGCGGAGGGCGGGGCGGTCGGTGTGCCAATAGTTGGCGATGCTGAAAAAGCCCGCGAGGGCGGCCACGGCGGGGGCGACGTAGGGGCCGAGGAACATCCCGCCGAATGGGAGACTGCTCCCCCACATCATGACATAAAAGCCTGTCAGGGGGGTACCGCCCGTGCAGGTGGCGTGGTAATAGGTCCAAAGGGCGGAGATGAGGAGGCAGGCGAGGGAGACGGTCAGGCTGATATTTTCTTTGGTCTTTCGGGAAATTGTGAACATGGGATATTCCTTCCTGTTTATGTTGATTGGGATGCTCACACCCCCGCTACGCTCATAGAAAACGCCATGGCGGGCAGGTTATTCCCGCCCCGCAGGTCGGCGTTCTCGGGAGTGATACGCAGGGAGAAGCCATAGCCTACCTGACCCATAATCGCCTTGGCGTTATCGGGATCAGCCTCGGCGGCGGCCAGCACCTCGGCGGGGATATCTACCGTGACCGAATGGCGGGAGGTAATGGTAGCGCGGGCGGGGGTACGGTGGTCGTAGTCCCCCACCGTGAAGCCCTGCACCTCCATGCCGTAGCTGTCGGCGGGGTTATGGCCGCTGACGATAAGACCCGCGGCGATGTCGGTGAACTCCACTACGATCTTGGTACGGTCGCTCGCCAGAGATGCCATGACGGGGCGGGGGGAGCCGCACTCGGTCTCGCGGCCAATGCCGTACTCCTTGGCGAGAGCAAGGAGAGCGAGGCGTTCACCCAGCTCCAGCTTGCGGGGAGAGTGAGCCCAGTCGGGCCAGTCCCCGGGTGCGCCCAGGTCCATGTCCACGGTGAGAGTGGAATTGGGGATGATGGACAGCGCCTTATGCTGCTGGACGCGAATGATGTCGTGCCACGGGAAGAATTGGCTGCCCTCGTCGCGGTAGTCCGAGAGCTGGACATTGTAGAAGGGGAAGTCCTGACCGAAGCGGGCGCGCTCGTCGGCCACCAGCAGAGCCAACTCGTAGGCGTACCTCTCGGCAAGGGTACGGTCGCAGCCCTCGCTCTCGCCTTGGAAGAAGAGCATGGCCTTACAGGGGAGACCCAGCCACGGATGGATGAGGGTGTTGTAGTAGCCGCCCTCTTGGACATTCGCGCCGTAGGTATAGCCCTCGCCGTGGGCAAGCTCTATCGGAAGCAGCTCGCGGACACAGGCACCGCCCGCCGCCATCATGACCATGCCGAGGGGGATACCGACGTGCTTTACGACCTCGTGCGCAAAGTACCAGCCCATAGCCGAGAAAGCGAGGGATGCTTCCCTGTCGGGTCGCTTCCAGCACCAGTCGGGATTTACAATGTCGGGCTGAGGAGTGGCGCAGAGGTCTTGGTGGGTGTAGGGGTAGTTCTGGTATTGAGCAAAGAGGCGGAAGTTATCCCCCTCGTAGAAGTCTATGCTGGGGGTGAGGCTCATGCAGGGGGCAAGGGTCAGCTCGGCGTTGGACTGACCGCCGATGAGCCAGACGTCGCCGATGAGGATGTCCTCGAGGGTCACGGTGTGGTCGCGGTCATCCGAGATCACCATAATCTGAGGTTCACACTCGTAGAGGTGCTGTGAGAAGGTCAGCGTCCAGCGGTGATCGTCCCTCACGGTTGCGGTGACGGTCTCCCCCATGAAGCAGCCCGCCACGCGGGAGCCCGGGGTATCGGAAAAGCCCCAGACCTTGATGGGCTTCTCTCTTTGGAGCACCATGTGGGAGGAGAACACGCCCGAGACCTTGAAGTCGGGGCAGACCCAAGCGGAGACGGTCTCTGTGGCGGCGGTCTTTTCCTCGGTGGGGAGGGCGGGGGCATTATCCACGGTTTCGGTGGTCATATCGGGTGTCATTTCGGTTGCCGTCATGGTGAAATTTCCTTTCAGAAAGACTTGACAAATTTCAAAAATATGGTATACTATAGTGTTCGGGACACGGTGTGCATAAAGTCGCGTGTTTCGGGCGGATACTGTCACTATTATAAACCATATCGGGAAAATTTGCAAGAGTTATTCTTGCTTTTGTGAAATTGCAGTTTATCGGCGCGATAGACTCTGTGTACTTTTCTCTCGACAGGGAGAGAAAAGTACATATGCAAGACCTTTCTATAAACCCAAATTTGAAATCCCCCCGCATCAAAGAATGCAGAAAGGATACTTTATGAAGATCGCTTTTTTTGACGCTAAGAATTATGACAAGCCCTCCTTCGACCGTTTCGGCGGCGAGCAGGACGTGGAATTCAAGTATTTTGAGGCAAAGCTCAACGAGGACACGGTGGAGCTG
>JAZNUO010000181.1:0-1593 GCA_045592305.1 Eubacteriales bacterium
ATGACCCGCTTCATCATGTCTCTGGACGAGGCGGTGGATCTGGTGCTGTTCGCCTTCGAGCACGGTCAGAGCGGCGACATTCTGGTTCAGAAGGCTCCCGCCTGCACCATTCAGACCCAGGCTGAGGCGGTCTGCGAGCTCTTTGGCGGCGACAAGGAGAACATCAAGGTCATCGGCATCCGCCACGGCGAGAAGATGTACGAGACCCTGCTCACCAACGAGGAGTGCTCGAACGCCATCGATATGGGCAACTTCTACCGCGTACCCTGCGACAAGCGCGGACTGAACTACGATAAGTACTTCAACCAGGGCGACGCCGACCGTAACCCCCTCACCGAGTTCAACTCCAACAACACGAGGCTTCTGTCCGTAGCCGAGACTAAGGCCAAGATCGCCTCTCTCGCCTACATCCAGGACGAGCTGTCCAAGTGGGAGAAGTAAGATGAACATACTCATTACCGGCGCGCAGGGCTTCGTGGGGAAGAACCTCACCGCCGCCCTCCGCAACATCGCCGAAGGGAAGGACCGCACCCATCCCGCCCTTTCTGTCGGTGAGCTTTACCTCTACGATCTGGACACCGACCCCGCCCTTCTGGACGAGTACTGCGCCAAGGCCGACTTCATCTTCCATCTGGCGGGAGTCAACCGCCCCAAGGATCCCGCCGAGTTCATGGCGGGAAACTTCGGCTTCTCCTCCACCCTGCTGGAGACCTTGAAGAAGCATGGGAACACCTGTCCCGTAGTGCTGTCCTCCTCCATTCAGGCCACTCTCATCGGTCGCTACGACAGCGATTACGGACGGAGCAAGAAGGCGGGGGAGGAGCTGTTCTTCGGCTACGCCAAGGAAACCGGCGCGACGGTCTACGTCTACCGCTTCCCCAACCTCTTTGGCAAGTGGTGCCGTCCCAACTACAACAGCGCGGTGGCCACCTTCTGCAACAACATCGCCAATGATCTGCCCATTACGGTCAGCGACCCCGCCGTGGAGCTGGAGCTTCTGTATATCGACGATCTGCTGGACGAAATGCTCTGCGCCCTGGAGGGGCACCCCCACCGTTGTACCTTTGACGGCATCCAAACCGTCCTGACCCCCGACGGCGACTTTTGCGCCGCCCCCGTCAGCCACCGCGTGACGCTGGGGGAGATCGTGCGGCTTCTGGAGTCCTTCCGCGACCAGCCTAAGACCCTCACCATGCCCGAGATCCCCTGCGGCTCCTTTGCCAAGAAGCTGTACTCCACCTACCTGTCCTATCTCCCCGAGGAGAAGATCTCCTTCCCTTTGAAGATGAACGTGGATGCCCGCGGCTCCTTCACCGAGCTTCTGCGGAGCGACAAGTGCGGTCAGGTTTCGGTCAATATTTCAAAGCCCGGCATCACCAAGGGGCAGCACTGGCACCACACCAAGTGGGAGTTCATCATCGTGGTGGCGGGGCACGGTCTCATTCAGCTCCGCAAGATCGGTACCGACGAGGTACTGAATTTTGAGGTGAGCGGCGACAAGATCGAGGCCATCCACATGCTCCCCGGCTACACCCACAACATCATCAACCTGTCGGACACCGAGGATCTGGTGACTGTCATGTGGGCGAACGA
>JAZNUO010000182.1:0-2613 GCA_045592305.1 Eubacteriales bacterium
GGTCAACGACCTGCTTTTGTCGGCGGACGCCTTCCATCAGGAGACTATCCCGCTGGACGTAGTCAAGCTTTTCGCCACTGAGGTTCAGCGGGCAGGCGTCCCCCTGCGGCTTCAGCCCGCATGGCTGGTGAGCGTTGATCATGATAATTCCTACAACAGAAAGACCCGTGACGTTCTCGGAAGCTTTACCGACATGGGGATCGCTGTAAACGAAGGCAATATCATCTTTCCCGAAGGGAACGCCGCAAAGTACCTCGCCGGGTATTTCACCCATGAGATCCCCGAGAACCCCTATGTGGAGGATCCCCGCGACGTGCGGTGTGCGTCCTTTTCACCGAATGGAGATGTTCTCGGAGGGAACGTATATGAGCGCGATATTTTGGAGATTATTAGGAAATATGCGCCGTGAAATGCTGAACTGATGGAAAAAACAAGTGTACCGATTCAGTCAATCACCCATCAAATTGGGTTTTGCGGTGGTTGTCCTCTGTTTGGGTATTGATCTGACCGTATCTATGCAAAAAGGGAGATACACCTGATTTCTCGGATGTATCTCCTTTTTCATTTTGTGGAGGGGTAAGCGTTGTATGCTTGCGGATCAGTCAGCGGGAAGCAGATCCTTGCTTTTGAAGAACTCTACCAGGAGGGCGGCGGCTTTTTCATGAGCGGCAACCGTGGGATGACAGAGTGCTCCGTCAAAATTGGCGGGAAGACGGACACTGTACAGTCCAACAGCCTCTCCACCCATCTCCTCCAGCGTGGGAAGGATCCATTCGGACAAGGCACTACCCATCATGCCGTATACCCATACGATGGGAACGTCCGTACCGTAGAATTCGCGGATACTGATGATCAGATCTCTTGTATCCTTCCGAACGTCTTCCTCCAAAAAATTACTGCTTGCGTCGTTGGTTCCGAGATTGATCACGACGATGTTGGGGACGCGGAAATTGTTCGTCAGAGCCGCTTCAGGATCTCTGTAATAGGAGTTGGCGTAATAGAAATCCTTTTCGCTGAATTTGTCCCAGCTGATGGTGATACCGCTGCTGCCGATGATATTCGCGTCAGCGCCAAGGGCCTCGGCTGTCAGGAAGGCGTAGGTTTTGGTACCGTCCTCCCACAGCGCAGTGCCGGGGTTTTCGCTGGCGTTGTCGCCGAGATTGCCGTATCCGCCGGTGATACTGTCGCCAATGAATTCCACGTAATACTCACGGTCCTCAGGCGCTTCGTACAGAGTTCCGCAAAGAGAAACGCCGTAGAGCATGGCCAGGGACCACTGGGGCTCGGTCTGCTTGAGAACACGGATGGAATATTCCCCGGCAACGGGCAGATCCGCGAGAATGATCTCATGCGTGTCCGGCGTGACGAGCATACGCTCCTCAACTCGCTCGCCGTTGATGAAGACTGTGAAATAGGTGTTTCTGTCGCAAGTAAGCGAAAGCATAACTTTGCCTGCCATAAAACCATGGAATTCTATGCCCGAAGCGGTAAAATCACAGGTGACGCCATCCTCAAGAGTGGCCATTCTGTTGCCGAAAAACTTAAATCTGTCAAGGGAATCCACAATGCGGTATTCTCGATCAACCAGTAGATCATCGGGCTCCTCAGGTTCCTCGGTAGGCTCTTCGGTAGGCTCTTCGGTGGGCTCCTCGGTAGGCTCCTCGGTGGGCTCCTCGGTAGGTTCCTCGGTAGGCTCTTCGGTGGGCTCCTCGGTAGGCTCTTCGGTAGGTTCCTCGGTAGGCTCCTCGGTGGGCTCCTCGGTAGGCTCCTCGGGGGAATCTGTTTCAGTCGGAGAAACGCTATCGGACATTGTGGGTGGAGTTGCCCGATCGCATGAAACGGCGGTCAATAAGACGGAAAAAAGGAACAGCGTTAGGAATAGCCATGATAATGCTCTTTTCATAAGAAACTCCCTTAATGAATTCTAATACATTTAGTATACCATGAAAAGCCTCATTTGTCAATCAAATGACAGACAATAAGAGAATGAATTCGCAATGGGGAGGTGGCGGAACAATAAAAAATCGGAGGTTCGATTAAACCTCCGATTTTGGTCTGAGTGACAAGACTTGAACTTGCGGCCTCTACCACCCCAAGGGCGACTTGAACATTTTTCTGGTCATTTTATCTTTTTTCAGACCTTTCCGCTACGGCAAAAATGACCTTTCACGCTCTCGTGGCATCTTGTCTCCAGGTGCTCCGATCGTGTCTATGGTCGTGTATGTGGTCGTAAAAATCCGCTCCCAAATTGATGGCTTCGGCCTCATAGGAGCGGATGATTTTTTATTATGATCAGTGGTCAACCGATGTGGTCGCTCTCGCAGTTTCAGCCCATCAAGGTCGTTGTATTGTACCTCTTCTTCAGCCGTTTGTCAAGAGTGTTTGCGATTAAAATTTGCACCGCAATAGACAAAGAAAAAGCCAGGAGCAATCATATCCAACATGTGTGTGCAGATGCATTGGTACATACATGATGTACATAAACGCAACTACATCAAAATTCCATCTCCAATGCTGTCAAAAGCCAATATTTGATACGCAGTAAGCAAAGAAAAGAGCTAAAAAACAGGAGTTTATTATCGCGCATATTTGTGTGCGATAAATCGACAAAAG
>JAZNUO010000183.1:0-2521 GCA_045592305.1 Eubacteriales bacterium
AGCTTTACCGCCACCACGCCTCCACTTTCGCCCACTCCCAGCCACTTTCCTCCCGAAAACCTGAGCTTTTGGGTGAAATTTCTCCATCCCGACTCTCCCTCGGCGGTCTCAAAGCGGGTGTCGGTACAGGTATGCCCCGCGGCGCAGGAAAAACCGTAGTAGCCCAGTTTCTCCATGCCTTCGTCGGAGCGGAGAAGGCGGGCGTGGTTGACCTGATCCGTTCCCTCGGCGGCGGGGATGGGATCGTCGCGGGTCACGTCCACGTGGTACCATTCCCCCTCCACCCGCACGTGGTTCCAGGCGTGGTTCATGGCATCCGACACCACCAGCTCCGCCTCCAGCCCCGCCCCTCTGCAGAGGGCGAGGAAGGTCAGGGCATAGGCCTGACAGATGCCTCTGCCGT
Source organism: Eubacteriales bacterium (assembly GCA_045592305.1). Lineage (GTDB taxonomy): Bacteria > Bacillota > Clostridia > Oscillospirales > CAG-272 > CAMEON01. Next base: position 404 of record JAZNUO010000183.1, read on the forward strand.
CACGGAGGAAGGTATAGGCATCGGCATTGGCTCCGCCTCCGTCAGAGGATGACTCGCCGCGGGTGTCGTAGGTATAGCGGTCGGCGAGGTAGTCGTGGAGGTAGAGGACGGTGTCCGCCTCGGTGCGGGGGCAGTCCCCGAAGGTCATCTCCATTTCGGTGAGAATGCCCGCCAGCGTGTCCCGATAGTGGGCGCGGGCGGCGGTGAGTGCCTCCCCCGTCATGACGTAGGTGGGGTAGACCTCGGTCACGGTGAGGGTGGGGATGCCGTCCGCTACGACTTCGGCGTAACGGTAGGACAGGCGGGGAGCTACGTGGAACAGCTCGGGATGGCTGTGGAGGACCGCGAGGTAAAGCTGACCCAGCTCGGACACGGGGAGGGAAGCGCCCGACAGGTCGATGCTCTCTGCACAGTCGGTCAAGCCCGCCAACAGCAGGGCGGCGGGGTCGGGCACAGGGGCGGTCTCGGCGATGATGGGCAAGGGGCGGGAGGCAACCCACCCAAACAGAAACGCGACCGTCAGAAGCAGAGCGGTCGCGTTTTTCATATATCCTGTTTTTTGGTGAGTCGCGTATCTCAGAGCGCCCCCGCCGCCATGGCTCTGGCGCGAGGCAGGGCGCCGCGGATGAACTCGTTTAAGGCGCGGACGGTCACGGTGTCCTCTCCGTTGAAGCCCGTGACGGTGTCGGCGGCGATCATGGAGTTATAGATGGCCTCCTCCACGCACTCGGCCACGGCGGTGAAGGCGGTCTCCATTCTGCCGTCGCTGACGATCTCCACCGTACGGATGGTCTCGCCGCCCCCGCGGCGGTTGGCGGTGGTGAAGCCGATGACCACGTCCCCGCTGCCGTGACCCACGAAGGAGCCCGTGCGGGCAAGACCCACTGTGGCGCGGCGAAGGATGCGGGTGAGCTGGAGCTCGGACACGGGGAGGTCGGTGCCCACCACGATCATGATGGAGCCGATGTCGTCCTGACCCGTAATGGCCGCGGCCCGCGCCTGCTCCTCCTCGCGGATCATATCCACCACGGCGCGCCCCACGGGGAGTCCGTCAAGGCGGAGATTCTCCACGCACCCGAAGTTGGTCTGTACCAGAACCCCCAGGGTGAAGCGCCGATCCCCCACCTCCATGACGCGGGAGGCCGAGCCGATGCCCCCCTTGAGCCCGAGGCAGACGGTGCCCTTGCCCGCCCCTACGTCGCCCTCGGCGAAGTTTACGCAGGCGGCGGCGATGGCGGCGTCCAGATGGGTCTTGTCGGCGGGGCGGTCGCTGTTACAGCAGAGGGTGCTGTCGTTGGTCTCCCCCACCACGGGGTTGACGGATCGGCAGGACCTCCCCTCGGCGGCGCACTGCTCCATGGTATAGCTCACCAGCGCGTCATGGATCTTGCCCACGTTCAGCGTCCCCGTCAGGGCGATGGGGGTCTCCAGAGTCCCCAGCTCCTGCACCTGCATGAGCCCCGCCGACTTGCCGTAGCCGTTGATGACGTGGCAGGCGGCAGTGAGAGGGTGGGTAAAGAGGTTCCCCTCGGCGGGGAGGATGACGGTAACGCCGGTTTTCTGGCGGTCGGTGTCAATGGTAGCGTGACCGACGCGGACACCGGGCACATCGGTGATCTTATTGTAAGTGCCCGTGGGCAGATGTCCCACGGTAATGCCGTAGTCGCGGATGCGGGTGGGGTTCATGGCGGACCTCCGATCTGGTGAAGTGAAATGATCCCTGCGGGATCGTGAAATTCGTGCTGCGCACGAGTGAAATACGCCTTCGGCGTGTGAAATTCCCCCTGACGGGCGAGCGGTGGCGGAGATCCTTCGGATCTCTCCATTTTACTCGGAGCGATATGGCCGCTCTTTGCTTTATCATATCATACGCCGCCCGAAAAGTCAATATTCTCCCGAAAACTTTTGCGCTTGTCGATTGACAGAAGCCTGCGCCTGTGGTATAATACCGTAAACCCACACGTAACCGTTCAGCCCACCTTCAAATTTGGGTTTATCGGCGCGATAGACTCTATGTACTTTTCTCTCCCTGTCGAGAGAAAAGTACCAAAAGAGCGCCACGTAAGGAAAGTACCCACGGTACTTTCCTTACGGATCCTTTCGCCTGATCTGCGTGCC
>JAZNUO010000184.1:0-12379 GCA_045592305.1 Eubacteriales bacterium
AAATGGGCACGCAGATCAGGCGAAAGGATCCGTAAGGAAAGTACCGTGGGTACTTTCCTTACGTGGCGCTCTTTTGGTACTTTTCTCTCGACAGGGAGAGAAAAGTACATAGAGTCTATCGCACCGATAAACCCCAATTTGAATTCCTCCCGTTCTATTCCATCCGCTTCTCTCATACACTCCCCATGAAAACCATCCAAAGGAGACAAGGCTTATGATGAACGAATACATGGGAGACGCGGCGGGGCGCGGGACGGTGCAGATTCCTCTCCCCCCGCGGGAGCTTTCCGCCGAGGTGGCAGGGGACTTTACCCTGCCCGACTACCAGCCCGAGATCAAGCGGCTTCTGCGCATTGGGGTGAATCTCCTCCCCCCCAATCCTTTTGCGGGGAGCAGCGGCGCGGAGTTGACGGGGAGCATGGACTACTACGTCCTCTACGTGGGACAGGACGGCGGGGTGTACTGCGCGCCCCTGTCCGCCGAGTACCGTCTGGAGACCAAGGGAGAGCCCGAGGGCACGGCTCTTTCGGTGGGAGAGCCCATGATCTGCCTCTGCGACCTGTCCTCAGAGGTGCCCGTGGGGCGGGTGCTTGCCCCCAGACGGCTGAATATCCGTTGCAAGGTCAAGGCGAGGGTGAGGGCCTACGGTGAATGCCCTTTGGCAGCGGGGACGGCTGAGGACGATCCTACGGTGGAGACCCTCACCGCTGAGGCCGCCGTGGGGAGACTCTTCTGGGGCATGGGGGAAACTCTGCCCTTACAGGACGACGTGATCCTCTCTCCCGCCGACGGGGAGATGCGGGTAGTCTGCGCCGAGGGTCAGGTCATGGTCACGGAAGCGACTCCCGCCCTGGGACTGGTCAACTGCCGCGGGGAGGTTACGATGAAGCTCACCCTCACCCCCGCTGAGACCGACGCCGCCTTCGCCATGGACACCGCCGCTCCCGTGGAGGCTTCCGCGCTGACCGTGCTGCAAAGGAAGATCCCCTTCTCGCAGGCTATTGAGGTGGAGGGCGTGACCCCCGCCTGTACCGCCACTGCCCGCGGGTACTGCGCCGAGATCAGCGTCCAGATGGAGGAGGGTCAGCTTCACGTGGATCTGGGGGTGATCTGCGAGGCGCGGGCGCAAAGGAATGAGACCGTCACCTACGTGAAGGACCTTTACTCCACCCGCCGCGAGGGGGCTTGCCGCTATGCCGAATACCCCGCCGAGACCGCTCTCCGCGCCCTGAACGGCAACTTTACCCTCAGCGATTCCCTCCCCCTGTCCGAGGCAGGCATTGACCCCGCCGCCCGCGTGACCGACGTGACCGCCACCGCTATTCCCGAGGCGCTGACCGCCGATCCCGCCAAGGGGCGGTGCGTGCTGACGGGCAAGTGCCGCCTCCATCTGCTTCTTCTGAAGGATGGGGAGTATACCCCCGTCGAGCTGGAGCTTCCCTTCCGCTACGAGTTTGACGATCAGGGGCTTGTGAGAATGGTCGGGCAGGCTTCCTCTGTGACCTTTGACGGCGGCGTTACCGCCATCACCTGCCGCGCCCGCATGGACGGGGAGCGGGTTGGGATCGATGCCGAGCTGGCGGTATCCCTTCGCACCCACACGCCCGCGCCCTTTACCGCCCTGTCCGACGCGGGCTTCGGAGAGGAAGTCACCCGCCGCCGCGGGGAGTACGTCATCTGTTTCCCCGCCCCTACGGATTCGGTCTGGTCGGTAGCCAAGCGCTACCACGCCCTGATGGCGATCCTGACGGCGGCGAACAATCTCCCCGCGGGGATTCAGCCCGACGGTGCGGAGTCCTTGGAGGGGGTTGGGTACTTGATCGTGTAAATCTATCCCCCATACAGAAAAGACCGCGAGAACAGCTCCCGCGGTCTTTTTCTATGAATTTCAGGATTCAGTCAAGTCAAATACCCCTCCCACGCCCGCTTCTCCTCCTCCAGCCGTTGCCTCTCGGCGCGGCGGCGACGGATGATGCGGCGGATCACGGCGTAGACACCGAGGGTCGCGTACAGGGATGCCTCCAGCATACCAATGGCGAAATGGATCACGGCAAAGCCGCCGTTCAGGACGTCGAACAGGATCAGGGGGATAAAAACGGCCGTTCCAAGCCCCGCCATGGCGGCTCCTCCCAGGATGCGGTGGAGTACGGTGGTGAAGGGAGTATCCCCCGTATCCTCACCGTTTTTGCGGCGGGCGCGGCGGGTCAGCTCCCACAGAACCGTGAGCAGGGAGAAGTAGCTCGTGTACGGGAGAAGGGCGTAGACAGCGAGGCATGCCAGAAAAAAGCCCTTCCACCAATCGCCCTCCAAAAGCGTTGTCACCACCGCCGCGGTGATGACCGCCACGGGGCCGAAAACGGCGAAGGATGCCGTCAGAGTACGGAGGACGCGGCAGCTTTTGCCGCCTTGATTCGGACTCGCATGGGTGTTGGTCATGGTTCGATCTCCTTTCTTACGCGGGGCTTTAGGCGATTGCAAAATACTTCAAATTGGGGTTTGTAGGGGAGGCGGGGGAACGCCAAAGGGAAACTTCTTGAAAGCCTCCTCGCTTTGCTCGGGGTTTTCCCCCGAACCCCCTTTCAAGAACTTTCAAAAAGTATTATTTGTCAATGTCTTTTGAAAGTTTTGAAGATTCCAAAGAACCTCGCAATATTTGCCAAAGGCAAATTTGCCCCGAGCGGAGCGAGGATGTTTCCAAAAAGTTCTTTGGCGGGTAGCGAAGCGGCGACGCGGTAGTGAATGGATGCCGGTGGCATCCAGAGCCGCGGCGTGACCGAGCCGCAGCGAGAACAGGGGCAGAGCCCCTGCACGATAAACCCCAATGTATAAAATTATGCAATCGGCTATTCGTGGGGCTTCAGTATAGCATATTTCCCGACGTCTGTCAAGAGAACCCGCTCCATCTTCATGTTTCTTCATAAAAGCCAAGAGAGCCATACCGCGAGGGCATGACTCTCTTTTGTCGGTCTTGAGCTCTATCGCGAGCCGCAAACGCTTTGTGAGCCGATCGGGTTACTCGGCGCTGCGGTTGGCGAAGGCTTCCGCGTCGGCCTTGGACTCGAAGAAGGCGATGTACTCCACATCAAAATACTCCTCGCCGCCGTCAGCCGTGGCGAGCTTGCCGAGGTTGCCGGTATAGTCAAAGAGATTGTACACCATGGACTGAATGGCCGCGCCACCCGTCACGTCGGTATCGGGCACGCCCTGAGAGCCTGCCTTGTTCTTTCTCATATCCAGGATCAGCACGTTCCACGTGCCGTCGGTGGCGTAGTAGAACCAGTTGTCGCTGTCGATGCGGTTGCCGTTGAAGGTGGCGGTGCCGTTGAGCACGAGGGTTCCCCAGAAGTTGGAGCCGTAGCCGCCGCAGTTGGTGCGGTACTTGATGGCGATGATGTCGCTGAAGCCGTCGCCCTCGGCGGTCAGGGTAATGGAGGGATTGGTCTGGGTGTCGGTAATGCCGGTCAGGAAGTGCGCGTAGTCCCCCTCCAGAGTCACGGTGGCGTTGGTAGCCGACAGAGAGGCAAGCTGCTCGGCGGTAAAGCAGGCCGTAGGCTCTACGGAATCCGCGGGAGCCTCGGTGACGTCCTCGGTAGCTTCCTCGGTAGCTTCTTCGGTGACATCCTCGGTAGCTTCTTCGGTGACATCCTCGGTGGGAGCCTCGGTGGACTCCTCAGTAGGGGTCTCGGTGGACTCCTCGGTGGGAGTCTCGGCGGGAGTCTCGATAGGAGCCTCGGAGGGGCTCCCGTTGGGGGTCACGTCGGGCGTGCCGTCGCAGCCGGCAACACACAGGGCAAAGACTGCGATCAGAGCGCAGATGAGGAATTTCTTCATGATGATTTCTCCTTTTTTACGGTGGGTTTTCTTACATAGAGCCAACGGTTCTGGGGTACATCAGCACGTCGCGGATGTTCTGCACGCCGGTGATGTACATGAGCACGCGCTCAAATCCCAGACCGAAGCCGCTGTGGGGGACGGAGCCGTACTTGCGGGTATCCAGATAGGCCTCGTAGCTCTCAAGAGGCATATTGCGGGCGGTCATAGCGGCCACCAGCTTATTGTAGTCGGCCTCACGCTCGGAGCAGCCGATGATCTCGCCGATACCGGGCACCAGGAGGTCGGTGGCGGCCACGGTCTTGCCGTCGGGGTTCTGCTTCATGTAGAAGGACTTGATGGCGGCGGGATAGTTGACCACAAAGACGGGGCGGCCGAAGTGCTCGTCGGTGAGGTACTTCTCATGCTCGGTCTGGAGATCACAGCCCCACTCCACGGGGTACTTGAAGTCCTTCCCTGCCTCGGCGGCCTTCTTCAGGATCTCGATGGCGTCGGTGTAGTCCAGCTTGACGAAATCGTTCGACAGCATTTTGTTCAGCTTCTCGATGACACCCTTCTCCACCCACTGGTTGAAGAACTCCATCTCCTCGGGGCAGTGATCCATAACGTCCTTGACGATGTACTTAATGAAGTCCTCGGCGATCTCGATGATGTCGTGGATGTCGCAGAAGCAGACCTCGGGCTCCACGTGCCAGAACTCGGCCACGTGACGGGTGGTGTTGGAGTTCTCGGCGCGGAAGGTGGGACCGAAGGTGTAGATGCGACCCAGACCCATGGCGGCCATCTCACCCTCAAGCTGAGCGGAGACGGTCAGACCCGCCTTGCGACCGAAGAAGTCATTGGCGTAGTAGGATGCCTCATCCTCCGCGGTGGCGTTCCACGGGAGGGTGGTGACGCGGAACATCTCACCCGCGCCCTCACAGTCGGAGCCCGTGATAATGGGGGGATGGACGTAGCGGTAGCCGTTTTTGTGGAAGTATTGGTGGATGGACTGTGCCAACTGGTCGCGGACGGCAAAGACCGCCTCGAAGTAGCGGGCGCGGACGCGGAGGTGGGGGATGGTACGGAGATACTCAAGGGTATGGCGCTTCTTCTGGAGAGGATAGTCAGAGGGGCACTTACCCAGAATGGTGAGGGTCTCCACGTTCATCTCCACGCCGTTGCGGTCGGAGGCGATGAGCTTGCCCGTGGCGGTGAGGGACGCGCCCACCATCATGGCCTCGCGGACATCCTCCTCGGAAAGCCCCTCAGAGCCAACGGCAGCCTTATCGATAACGAGCTGCAGATTGCGGAAGCAGGAGCCGTCGTTGACCTCCATGAAAGAGACGTTCTTGGAATCTCTGGCGGTACGGACCCAGCCGCAGATCACCACCGAGGTGCCCACAAAGGCTTCGGACTCGGCAAACAGCTTTTTGATGTCGGTGTGTTTCATGGTATGTTTCTCCAATCTTGGAAATTTGCGAATCATTACCTTTTATTATAGCACAAAGCGGGCTTGTTTACAAGGGGTTTGGGAATATTTTTTTGAAATATGAGAAAATACCCCCATCCGCAATGGAATGGGGGCACGGTATGAGCCATGGCAGGTTCTCACGGTTCATCGGCATTACCAACAGGCCTGATACCAAACGAGGACAGGAAGGAAACCGTCGGGGAGCTCTCGAGTTTACCCATATATACTTGGTTTTTGACCCCGTCCTTTTCTCCAATGTCGGGGACTGCCCTCAAATGAGTTGTGAACGCATTCACCGTTGAACGGTATCCCTACCGTTCAATAACAAAGACAGGATTTTTTCGGATTCTGTCGGTTTTTTGTAAAAAATAAAAAGCAAGGACGACCTTGCTGCCGCCCTTGCCGATGGGTTACGGATCAGGATCTTTTTTTGTCCCATTTTCTCCCCAGCCGCCATAGGAGTCCCATCCCGCCCGTCACCAGCCCGCCGCCCACGCCCAGGGTCAGGACGTAGGAAGCAAAGAACACGGGGTAGGGCGCATTTGCCTGAATCCATGTCAACACGGGGATGCTGCACCACCCATCCCGAGAAATGTAGAACATATTGAAGGCAAAGTCCCCCGCGAATCCCGTGGCGATCTCCAGCTCGTTGAGGGAGAGGGCGATGAAGGGCAGGGGAAGATACACGAGGGCGGCCGCGCAAGCGGTTCGGAGGGTTGGCTTGACCGCACCCGAGAGCCAGAGGCAGAGCCCGAAGAGGAGCATAGCCCCGTGCCACAGCATGGTGTGCGCGTCCAAGAACAGGATCTCGTGGAACACGTCGGGCGTGGGGTAAAAGAGCACCGCGCACCCCGCCACGGGGGAATAGGTGGCCAGAAAACACAGCAGAGCTTGTCTGACCCTGCACCGAGGCAGACAGGCGGCCATAAGGGCAGAATAGATGGAGGTAGAGCAGAACTGGAAGGGGAACCGATCCCAGCTGTACGCCCATCCCTCTGTGGGGGAATAGCTGTAGATGATCTGCTTCCCGATCTCCATCAGCAGAAGCCCCAGACCAAAGACCCAAAGGGCGATCCGCAGGCTCTTTTCCCCACGGGGGATACGGCGGCGAAGTAGGATCGCTACCGCGCACAGGGCAAGGATAACCGCCACGCTGACCAGGTGGAACGCGCCGAAGGGCTTGGGTCGGACGCTCAGTCTGGGCGTAGTATTCAAAAGCCATTCCAGCAGTTGCATGGCGGTCTCCTTTCAGCGAAAATGCGAAGCTTAGCTTTGTTGCTCAATGGTAATCGAGCCCACGAGGTACTCCGCGGTGGTCAGCCCGTAGAGCAAGAGATCGTCGGTGCCGTCATCGCCCCTGACACCGAAGCCAGCGGCCTTCAGAACCACCTCGCTCTTCGCCTCCGCCTGCTCCTTGGGGTGCTCGGAGCGGTTGATGGGCTCGGGAACGGTGTCACCTACTGATGGCTACATTATACCACAGAATGAGTGGGATTGCAATAGTTTTTGTTGCATGTATCCCATTGTGTTTTCGCAAAAAACACCCCGCCGAAGCAGGGTGTTTGGGTTTCATGGATATTACCCCAAGAGCTTCTCCAGAGCCGCCAGTCGGAGGCAGATGGTGAGTCCGTCCATGGCGAGAGTCAGGTCGGGAAGCGAGGGGAAGGTGGGGGCGATGCGGATGTTGCTGTCGTCGGGATCCTTACCGTAGGGATAGGTCGCGCCCACGGTGGTGAGGGTCACGCCCGCCTCCTTGGCCAGAGCGTAGGCGCGCTTGGCGGTGCCGGGCATGGTGAAGAGGCTGACGAAGTAGCCCCCCTTGGGGTGAGTCCAGTGGGCGATGCCTGTGTCGGTAATATCGCGGTCAAGGATGTCCAGAACCACCTCGAACTTGGGGCGCAGGATGGCGGCCTGCTTCTTCATGTGAGCCAGAATGCCCTCGGCGGTGCCGAAATACTTGACGTGGCGCATCATGTTGAGCTTATCGTAGCCAATGGTCTGGATGCCCACGATGGGCATGACCTGCTTCATGTTGCGGTCGGACATGGCGAAGATGGCCACACCCGAGCCGGGGAAGGAGATCTTGGAGGTGGAGGCGAAGTAGAACACGCGGTCGACCGTGCCCACGGTCTCGCACTCCTTGAAGATGTCCAGCAGGGTATCCCCGCCCTCGTCATAGAGATCGTGCACCACGTAGGCGTTGTCCCAGAAAACACGGAAGTCGGGGGCTGCGGTCTTCATGGTGGCCAGACGGCGGACGGTCTCGTCGGAGTAGGTGTATCCGTCGGGGTTGGAATACTTGGGGCAGCACCAGATGCCCTTGACCGAGGGGTCGGCGGCGAGGGCTTCCACGGCATCCATGTCGGGACCCTCGGGCGTCATGTCCACGGGGATCATTTCAATGCCCAGCGACTCGCAGATGGCGAAATGGCGGTCATAGCCGGGGGCGGGGCAGATGAACCTGATCTTCCCCTGTCTGACCCAGGGCTCGCCGTCGCAGTTGCCGTAGAGCATACAGCGGACCACCGCGTCATACATGAGCTTGAGGGAGGAGTTTCCGCCGATGAAGAGGTTCTTCTCGGGGATATCCAGCAGGTCGGAGAAAAGCTTCTTGGCTTCGGGAGTGCCGTCTAAGAGTCCGTAGTTGCGGCAGTCGAAGCCGCCGCTCGTCTTGCAGTCCTCGGCGTTCAGGCAGTCCAGCATCTCGGTGGTGATGTCAAGCTGCTCGGCACCGGGCTTGCCGCGGGAAAGATCCAGCTTCAGACCCTTGGCGCAAAATTCCTCGTAGGCGGCCTTCATGGCGGTGTATTCAGCCGCGAGACCTTCGCGGCTCATCTGATCGTATCTCATTGGGATGATCTCCAAAACACAAAAAATCATAGGGAAAACCGACGCTGAACACGTCGGTTCTCTTACGCCGTATATTGTACCACACTTTCTTCAAAAAAGCAAGAGGTATTTTCAAATTTTGCAAAATTTTCTGAAATTTTTCGATAATTTTGGATTTTTCCCCGTCTGCTTGCAAGAAGTTTATTCGTTTCATGCAATTTGGCCCTTGGTTCTGTCACTGCTCCCCGTCCGCCATCTCCCAGAAGGCGGCGAGATACTCGTACAGGGAGGGGGCATCTCCCACCGCGGAGATCTGCTCCCAGTGCTCGGGATACAGGTGGAGGTAGGGCTCCTCGGCGTAGCGGTCGTCCAGCAGCACCACCACCCCAAAGTCCTCGGGGCGGCGGATGACCCGACCCGCGGCCTGGAGCACGCGGTTCATGCCCGGGTAGGTGTAGGCGTAGGCGTAGCCCTCGCCCCCGCTTCCCTCCCCCACGTCACGGGTCTCGTCGTAGTAGTCCCGCATGATGTTGCGCTCACTCGACAGGGCGGGGATACCCACCCCGACGATGACGGTTCCGATCAGGCATCGCCCGGGGAGATCCACACCCTCGGAAAACGAGCCGCCCAGCACGCAAAAGCCCACCAAAAGCTCCCTCGAATCGGGCGCAAAGGACGCGATAAAGGCCTCCCGCTCGGCATAGGTCATACCGGGCTTCTGTACCACCGTCTTAACCGTGGGATACTTCTTTTGGAATAGGGCGTACACCTGCTCCAGATAGGCGTAGGAGGGGAAATAGATCATGTAGTTCCCCCGCTTGGCGGACACGGTGGCGGCGATGTAGCTCATGACGCGGCGGTAGGATCTGTCCCGATCCTCGTAGCGGGTGCTGACCTCCTCGCAGACCGCCACGCAGAGACGGTCACGGGGGAAGGGAGACTCGAAATTCACCAGCACGCTGTCACGGTCGCCCCCCAGAATATCGGCGAAGTAGTCATTGGGGGTCAGGGTCGCGGAGAACAGCACCCGCGCCTCGGCCTTTTGGAGGATGGGGCGCAGGATCCCCGCGGGGTCCAGACAGGTGAGCTTCACCCGCACGTCCTCCCCCTCCACCTCCACAAAGGTGGCGAAGCGGCGGTCATAGTAGTCGGAGGCGGTGCGAAAAGCCCGCAGGGAGGCGGCCAGACCGTCCACCGTGGGGTAGAGGGGGTGGGCATGATTGCGGCGCAGCCAGCGGTCGCAGAGGGTGGAGAGACCCCGCGCCGTCTCGCAGAGCACCACAGGCTGGTTGCGATCCAGATTGACTCCGCGGCGCACGCCATCCCCGTCCACCGTCATGGATTCGGCGCAGGTATGGCTCATGCGGGACAGCACCCCGATGAGATCGTCCAGAGAGCCCGACCTCAGGCGGGGGACGGTCTTGCTCTCCTCGCCATAGCCCCCGTCCTCGGCGGGGAAAATCAGATCGTTGCCGATACGGGTCTCCCACCCGCGTAACGTATCCTGAATCGTCATGATCTCGGTGAGGGAGAGGGAGCCGCTGTACATATCGCGGGCGCGGTCGGGGAGGTTGTGAGCCTCGTCGATGAGGAAAAGGTAGCGATGACCGTCTGTATGGGGGATGCCGTCGGAAAAGTAGCGGCGGAGGGAAACGGCGGGGGAGAAGAGGTAGTTGTAGTCGCAAATGATGATCTCGCACAGCTCCGAAAGATCCAACGCCAGCTCATAGGGGCAGACCTGCCACTTTTTCGCGGCGGCACGGATGTCCAGCCCCGAAAAGACGGTCTTACCGCCTGAGAGCAGGTCAAAGAGCACCGATTCCACCCGATCGTAGTAGCCCTTGGCGTAGGGGCAGGACTCGGGATTACAGTAGGTGGAGAGACGGTTGCCCCCCGCCTTGGCGGTATCGCAGATACAGGCGCTCTCCCGCGCGGTGATGACGCAGGCGCGGACGGGGGTCGCCGCCTCGTTCAGCTTCTGCACCGCCCCGAAGGCCTCTCGGCGGGTGGCGTTTTTGGCGGTGAGGTAGAAAATCTTATCGCACTTCCCTTCCCCGAAGCAGCGGACGGCGGGGTAGAGGGTTGCCATGGTCTTACCGATACCCGTGGGTGCCTCGGCGAAGAGGGTCTTGCCCGCCCGCATATCCCGCCAGCACTCGCGGATCATGTCCTGCTGGGCATCCCGCACCTCGGTGTAAGGGAAGATCGCCCGCTTGGCGGTTTTGCGGAGGGTGGTCTCCCGCTCGTAGAGATCCTTGGCGCGGGGGAGGATCATGCGGAGAATGGCGGCGTAGGCTCCCGAGAGCTGCTCGGCGGTGAGGACGCTGTCGGTAAAGTGCGCCTCCTCCTCGTGCCCCGGGCAGACGTAGGTCAGGCGGAGGGTCACGTGGGACAGCCCCTTGGCGGCGCAGAGGAAGTAGCCGTAGCAGGTGAGCTGGGCAAGATCCGACTCACGGGGGGAGCGGATATAGTAGTCCGCCATGCCCATCCCCGACGGGGAGACCGACTTGATCTCCTCTACCACGCACCCGCCCGCGGGATCGTACCACACCCCGTCAGCCCGTCCGCTGACCGAAAAAGCCACCCCCTCCATACGGCAGGTGTGGCGCAGCGTGACCTCGGCATGGTAGGACGGCTCGGGCAGAGGCTCTGAGGGAAGATACCGCTCCTCGGAGCCACGAGGACCGCGGGCGGGCTCGGAGGTCGCCCCCGGACCCACTCCCTCTTTACGGAGAGCGCGGAGCTTTTCGTGGACCTCCCGCCCCTCCTCGGCGCGGCGGTAGAGGCTTTGAGGAGGCACGCGGTTGTCCAGACTTCCCCCCTTGAACGCCAGAGCGCAGAGCTCGCGGACGGATATTTCGATGAAACCGGTTTCGGGGTTGTAGTGCATGGGGCGGGACCTCCTTTCGGTTCAAATGAATCATTCTTCAAATTTGAGATTATCGAAGAGATACGAGATACGGAGATACAAGATATAGAAACGGAAGGCGACGTAAGAATTTTTACATATCTTGTATCCCGTATCTTATATCTTGTATCTTACCGCTAAGTTGATTCCTTATCTCCGATGGCTTACGTCGATCCACGGTACGTTGGCGCCCTCGCTCAGACGGGTCACGCCCAGACGGTTGCAGTCGGCGTAGAAGTGGCTGGCGTTCAGGTCGTAGGTGGCGGGGTAGGCGAACTCACCGCGCTTGGCATCCAGCTTAAACCAGCGGTGGCAGAGTCCCGACCGCTCCACGTGCTCGGCGGCCAGCTCGGCGGGGATGCCGAAGCCTCCCGCTGTCTTGCCTCCCGCCAGGGCGGCGTTGTAGGCCTGCACCCACAGGCGATCCAGAAGGGCCACGTCCTCGTCGGACAAAAGGGGATTCCAGAGCTCCGCGGCGGAAATGGCCAAATTGAAGTGAGCATCCTTCACCTTCCCGTGGATGAAGTCCAGATACTGCTTGACAAAGGGCGCGCCGCCCCCGTAGTAGGCCTCCAGGAAAGCATCCGTGTCGGGGGTCTTGCGGGGATTCCACAGGGCCTCGGTCAGGATGAAGGCACGAAGCTCACCGAACTCACCGCTCTTGCCGCCCGTGTAGTTGCCCTGCTCGAAAACCCCCTTCACGCTGTGGTCGGCGAAGAACGCGGCGTTTCGCTGATGGGTGGACAGGTTGGGGAAGGGGTTGAGGTACTGGGCGAAGTCGGTGGTGTAGTCCCACACATAGAGGCGCTTGCAGATCTTTTCCCAGCCCTCAATCCACCGACGGGTGCCGCTGTTGCAGTCGCACCCGTCGATGGCGTGGGAGGAGCAACCGCTCGTGCACATCCGCACGATGACATTGTGACGGGGCTTTGTCAGCTTGGGGGGGACGGTGGAATACCGGTAGGCCAGCGTATCGACAGCCACCTTGGGGAATTCCGACTCGATGGCCTCGGCCACGGCGTTGACAAAGCGGATGAGGCTTCCCGCGGGGGAGCCCTCCTCGGCGTCCACGGCGGCGCAGGCGGGGCAGGTGCAGTAGGATTCCGTAACAAAGCTGTCATTCTGGGACACCGACACGATCTCGGCGCGGGGATTTTCGCGGAGCCAGCCCTTGACCCGCTCCACCGTAAGCTTCAGCACGTCGGGGTTGGAGAGGCAGAGCTGGGAGTAGAGGTGCTTGGCGGTGCGCTCCCCCTTTATCATGGAGAAATATTCGGGATGGGACTCAAAGAACTCCTCGGCGGGGATCAGGCGCTCAAAGGTGTGGACGAAGTGAGGCCCCGCGTAGCCCATGCAGC
>JAZNUO010000185.1:0-2835 GCA_045592305.1 Eubacteriales bacterium
GGTTTACTTACCCATTCACTTTGCCAATCCCGAATTTTTCGTGAAAGATAGATAGATAAAGAGAGGGTCGATCCATGTCTGAGATCAAATTCGTCATTGAAAAAAGCCCCCGTATTGCCCGCCTGATTCAGGATCTCTACGCCAATATGCCCGAGATCGAGGCTGATCGCGCGGAGCTTGTCACCGAGAGCTACAAGCAGACCGAGCATCTGCCCATCATCAAGCGCCGCTCGGCCGCCTTCCGTCATATTCTGGAGAACATCCCGATCGTCATCCGTCCCGGTGAGCTGATCGTGGGCTCCAGCTCGGTGGCTCCCCGCGGCTGTCAGACCTTCCCCGAGTTCTCCTACGAGTGGCTCCCTCCCGAGTACGAGACCATCGCCACCCGTGAGGCCGATCCCTTCTACATCTCCCCCGACACCGTCCGCCGTCTGGAGGCGGTTCACCCCTACTGGAAGGGCAAAACCGTCAGCGATCTCGCCGCCGCCAACATGGACCCCGAGGTGCTGGACGTGTTCCTGAACCACGGCATCTTCACCGTGGGCAACTACTTCTACAACGGCGTGGGTCACGTCAACGTCAACTACGAGCGCGTGATCAATCAGGGACTGGAATCCTACATTGAGGAGTGCAAGGCAGAGCTTTCCAAGCTGACCCGCGGTCAGGGCGACTACGCCACCCGCCGCAACTTCCTGGAGGCCGTCATCGAGAGCTGTGAGGGTGTCATCACCTACGCACGCCGCTACTCCGACCTCGCGCTGGCACAGGCCGCCGAGTGTGCCGATCCCGACCGCAAGGCCGAGCTGCTCACCATTGCCGAGGCCTGCGACCGCGTGCCCGCCAAGCCCGCCCGCTCCTTCCGCGAGGCTTGCCAGGGCTTCTGGTTCATCCAGCAGCTCATGCAGATGGAGTCCTCGGGTCACTCCATTTCCCCCGGTCGCTTCGACCAGTACATGTACCCCTTCTTCAAGTCCGACCTTGACGCGGGCAAGACCACATACGAGGCCGCCCAGGAGCTGCTCGACTGCATCTGGGTCAAGCTCAACGATCTGAACAAGGTCCGTGACGCCGCCTCCGCCGAGGGCTTTGCCGGTTACGGTCTGTTCCAGAACCTCATCGTAGGCGGTCAGGACGAGTACGGTCTGGACGCCACCAACGATCTGTCCTACATGTGCATGGAAGCGCAGATGCACGTCCGTCTGCCCCAGCCCTCCCTGTCCATCCGTGTCTGGAACGGTTCTCCCCACTCTCTCCTGATCAAGGCCGCCGCCGTCACCCGCGAGGGCATGGGCGTGCCCGCCTTCTACAACGATGAGGTAATCATCCCCTCCATGATGTCCCGCGGCTACACCCTGGAGGATGCCCGCGGCTACTGCATCATTGGCTGCGTGGAGCCCTCCGCCTGCCACAAGACCGACGGCTGGCACGATGCCGCCTTCTTCAACATGGTTCGTCCTCTGGAGCTTGTGTTCTCCTCGGGCATGGACAAGGGGGAGCAGATCGGTCCCAAGACCATGGACGTTTTGGAGATGACCTCCTTCGAACAGTTCTACGATGCCTTCAAGACCCAGCAGGAGTTCTTCATTGAGATGATGGCTCAGGCTGACAACGCCGTGGATGCCGCTCACGCCGTCCGTTGTCCTCTGCCCTTCGAGTCCTGCCTCATCGACGATTGCATCGCCAACGGCAGAAGCGTGCAGGAGGGCGGCTGTCACTACAACTTCACCGGTCCTCAGGGCTTCGGTATCGCCAACGTGTCCGACTCGCTGGCCGTCATGCGCAAGCTGGTCTTTGAGGACGGTGTTATCACCATGGCCGAGATGAAGCAGGCGCTGGCCGACAACTTCGGTAAGGGCGCTACCAACAAGCGCGCCTTGGAGCTGACCACCGAGGCCGCCAAGCTCTTGGATGCCGAGGGGAAGGACGTAAGCGCCGACCTCATCAAGGCCATCTACATGGGCTTCAAGAACGCCGCCCACATCTCCGCCGACAGAAAGGCTCGGTATGACGAGATGCTGAAGATGATCGCCGACGTGCCCAAGTACGGCAACGACCTGCGCGAGGTGGACCTCTTCGCCCGCGAGGTGGGTCAGACCTACACCAAGCCTCTGCTCCGTCACACCAACCCCCGCGGCGGTATGTTCCACGCGGGTCTGTATCCCGTTTCTGCCAACGTGCCGCTGGGTCATCAGGCGGGTGCCTCCCCTGACGGCCGTCTCTCCAACACCCCCATCGCCGACGGTGTCGGCCCCATGTCGGGTCGCGACGTCAAGGGTCCGACGGCCACCGCCAACTCGGTGTCCCGCCTCGACCTGGGCGATGCCTCCAACGGTACCCTCCTGAACCAGAAGTTCCATCCCTCGGCGCTGGCCGGTGAGATGGGGCTCGAGAAGTTCGTGGCCTACCTCCGCGGCTTCTTCGATCAGAAGGGCATGCACGTCCAGTACAACGTCATCTCCCGCGAGACCCTGCTGGATGCCCAGGCTCATCCCGAAAACTACAAGACTCTGGTGGTCCGCGTGGCCGGTTACTCCGCCCTCTTCACCACCCTCTCCCGCTCCCTCCAGGACGACATCATCAGCCGTACCGAGCAGTCCAGCCTGTAAGGGGAGGCGAGGGGACGCGCAAGGGAGGAACCTTCTTGAAAGAAGGTTCCCCCTTGACCCCCACCAAGAACTTTCAATACTTTTATTGATTCGATTTCTACAAATCCTTTCCCCATGAACAAATACCTTTTTCAAAGGTTTTTGGAGTTTCCAAAGAAACTTTTTGCAAAAAGGATCTTTGGCGGGGGTGGGGGGGGGGCCCCCGGAAAGGGATCCCACGGCCCATTAC
>JAZNUO010000186.1:0-4344 GCA_045592305.1 Eubacteriales bacterium
AATTGACTTCAAATTGGGGTTTGTCGGGCAGGGGCAAGGGAACGCCAAAGGGAAACTTCTTGAAAGAAGTTTCCCTCTGGGCTCCCCTCAAGAACTTTCAAAAAGCATTATTTATCAATGATTTTTTGAAAGTTTTGAAGATTCCAAAGGGACTCTCAAATTTGCCTTTACGGCAAATTTGTTGCGGTGCTTGCACCGCTATTTCCAAAAGTCCCTTTGGCGGGGTGCAGGGGCAGAGCCCCTGCCCGATAAACCCCAATTTTCGTATTCCACCTATATTATACCCTCTTTTCCCTTCCCTGTCAAGGGGTTACGCCCATGAAACCCTACGGATGGCAGGATACAACCCTCGGTTTCAAAATTCGTCCCAACAGTTTTGTAAAATCCCCTTGATATATTTCTTACAATATGATATAATGTATAGACTGCGAAATGTGCGCTTTTTCGGGGTCAAGTCCCGCTATTCCAAGGAAATGAGGTGATACCGTGATATTCGGAAAACACATCAACCGATACTACCTGCGGCATCTGCCCGCTCTTTTGTTGGGTGTTCTGTCTCTCATCATGATCGACGTGTTCCAGCTCAAGATCCCCGAGCTGTACGGCATGGTCATCAACGGCATCAATGACGGTCGGGTGGAGCTCGGGCCCGGGGTCTTTGCCGACTTTGATATGGACTTTCTGCTGGACAGAATCTGCCTGCCCATGATCGGCATCATTATCTGCATGGCCTTCGGGCGCTTCCTCTGGCGTATCTGCTTCTTCGGCTCGGGCATCAAGGTGGAGACCGATCTCCGCGGGCGGATGTTCGACCGCTGTAAGGATCTCTCCCGCCAGTACTATCAGGTCAACAAGGTAGGCACCCTCATGTCCTACTTCACCAATGATCTGGAAACGGTACAGGACTGCTTCGGCTCGGGCATCCTCATGCTGGCCGACGCCCTGTTCCTCGGGGTCATGGCTCTCTTCAAGATGTTCCGCATGGATCTGACCCTGACCCTCTTCTCCCTCATTCCCATGGCCTTCCTCTTGGTCATCAGCGCCATCGTGGGTCACTATATGGAGAAGAAATGGGACGAACGGCAGGAGGCCTTCTCAGCTCTGTCGGACTTTTCTCAGGAGGACTTTTCGGGCATCGCCGTCATCAAGGCCTTCGTCAAGGAGACGGTGCAGCTCATGGCCTTCCGCAAGCTGAACAAGCACAACGAAAAGGTCAACGTGGAGTTCACCAAGATCTCCACCCTGCTCCACATCATGGTCACTCTCTTCGTGGAGTCGGTCATCTGCGTCATTCTGGGCTACGGCGGCTATCTGGTCTACCACGGCTCCTTCAACGCGGGTCAGCTCATTGAGTTCATCGGCTACTTCACCTCCATCGTCTGGCCCATTATGGCAATCTCGCAGCTCATCGAAATGCGCGCCCGGGGAAAAGCCTCCCTCGCCCGTATCGGGGAGCTTTTGGACACCCCCGTGGACGTGGCGGACAAGCCCACCGTCAAAGAGCCCGACGCGCCTCTGGCGGGGAACATCGAGATAAAGAACCTCACCTTCCGCTACCCCGGCGGCTCCTACGATTCCCTGACCGACGTGTCCTTCCGAATCAACGCGGGGGAGAACGTAGGCATCATCGGCAAGACCGGCTCGGGCAAGACTACTCTGGTGGACCTGCTTCTCCGCACCTACAACGTTCCCGACGGGACGGTGTTCCTGGACGGCTACGATGTCAACGACCTCCCCATCCGCACCGTGAGAAAATACGCCGCTTACGTGCCGCAGGATAATTTCCTGTTCAGCGATACCATCAAAAACAATATTGCCTTCGCCTCGGATACCGACGAGCAGGCCGTCATTGAGGAGGCCGCCCGCCTCTCGGACGTTCATGACAACATCACCGAGTTCACCGAGGGCTATTCCACCGTGCTGGGCGAGCGGGGTGTCACCGTCTCGGGCGGTCAGAAGCAGCGCATCTCCATCGCCCGCGCCCTCATGAAGGATGCCAACATCCTGATTCTGGACGATGCCGTCTCGGCGGTGGATCTTCACACCGAGAAGGCCATCCTGGAGAACCTCCGCCGCATCCGCAAGGGCAAGACCACCATCCTCATCGCCCACCGTATCTCCACGGTGGAGGGCATGGACAAGATCATCTTCCTCGACGACGGCCACGTCAGCGCGGTGGGTACCCACAAGGAGCTTCTGGAGACCTGCCCCGACTACCGTACCATGGTGGAGCTCCAGCAGGTGCAGGGTGCCATGAAGGAGACCGATTCGCCCGAGGTTGCCCGAGTAAGCAGCATCCGAGAGGAGGTGGAAGGCCATGCGTGAGTATCTGCCTGTTCTCATCGTAGGCGCTATCGTCGGCGTTCTGTCGGGGATCTTCTTTATCGCCTACGCCACCATGAAGGACAAAAAAGAGGCCATCGGCTTCGACCGCAACATGAAGGACGGGGAGATTATCCGCCGTCTCTCCAAGTACGCCCTGCGCCAGTGGCCCAGCTTCCTTTTGGTGCTGCTGCTCATGGTGTTCTCCATCGTCTACGATATCGTCTCCCCTCTTATCATCGGCAGTCTCACCGAGTCCGTCCAGAACGAGACCTTTACCCTCCCCTACCTCTACACCTCGGTGGCGCTCTACGCCTCCATTCTGGTAGTGTCCATGGTCTGCACCTATATCCAGGCCATCGTCCTCCAGAAAACGGGTCAGCGCATCCTATCGGCGCTCCGCGAGGACATCTTCACCCACATCGAGAGTTTGTCCCACGAGCAGCTCAACCACATTCCCGTGGGTAAGCTCGTCACCCGCGTTACCAACGATACGGGGGCCATCTCCATGATGTTCACCCACATCATCGTCAATCTGGTAAAGAACGTCTTTGTGATCCTCGGCGTGCTGGTGGCCATGCTCTGCCTCAACTACGCCCTGACCCTCATGGTGCTGTGCTTCGTGCCCTTCATCGTGATCTTCACCGTCATTTTCCGCAAATTCTCCCGCCGCGCCTACCGCCGCGTCAAGGACGGCACCACCGACATCAACACCTTCCTCTCCGAGAACCTGTCGGGCATGAAGATCATCCAGATCTTCAACCGCGAGGCGCACAAGAAAAGTGAGTTCGACCGCAAGAATCAGGCGTTGGGCAAGTCCAAGCGGGATCAGATCTTCGTGTTCGGTATCTTCCGTCCCGTGGTGTACATGCTCTACGTGGCCTCGGTCATGTGCCTGTTCTATCTGGGCGGTAAGGGCGTGATCCAAAACAAGGAATTCCTCGGTCAGATGATCACGGGCGGCACCGTAGTGACCTTCTATATGTATATCAATAAGTTCTTCAACCCCATCCAGTCTCTGGCGGAGCAGTTCAACTGGCTCCAGTCGGCCATGGCCTCGGCGGAGAAGATCTTCACCGTCTTTGACATGGTTCCCGAGATCCAGGATTCTCCCGACGCCATCGAGCCCGAGGAGATCAAGGGCGAGATCGAGTTCCGCGACGTATGGTTCGCCTACGTCCCCGGCGAGTGGGTGCTGAAGGGTGTCTCCTTCAAGGTGGAGGCGGGTCAGACCGTGGCCTTCGTGGGCGCGACGGGCTCGGGAAAGACCACCATTCTGTCCCTGATCTGCCGTCACTACGACATTCAGAGGGGACAAATTCTCATTGACGGGCGGGACATCAAGGAGATCAAAATTTCTGCTCTGCGCCGTCACTTCGGGCAGATGCTTCAGGACGTGTTCCTGTTCTCGGGCACCGTCCGCTCCAATATCCTCTTGGGATTGGAGGGGGTGGATGACAACGAGGTCATGGAGGCCTGCCGCTACGTCAACGCCCACCACTTCATCGGCAAGCTGGCGGGGGGCTTGGACGAGCCCGTCCGCGACCGAGGCAACAACCTCTCGGCGGGTCAGCGTCAGCTTCTCTCCTTCGCCCGCGTCATTGTGCACAAGCCCTCGGTCATGATCCTCGACGAGGCCACCGCCAACATCGACACCGAGACCGAGGTGCTCATTCAGGACTCTCTGGAGAAGATGATGAACATCGGCACCATGCTCATGGTCGCCCACCGTCTCTCCACCATCCGTCACGCCGACAACATCATCGTTCTCTCCCACGGTGAGATCAAAGAGCAGGGCAATCACGAGCAGCTCGTGGCTCTGGGCGGGCGGTACTATGAGCTGCATAAGCTCATGGCGGACGAGGAGAGGCTTCGTAAGGGCTAAAATCAGATACAAGATACGAGATACAAGATAGAGAACCCGTGACCTTTGCGGAGGATCTTTCTTGTATCCCGTTTTTTTCTTTAGTATCTTGTATCTTTATTTCTACGTCCCGTACCAATGCACCTCCCCGAACACCT
>JAZNUO010000187.1:0-5108 GCA_045592305.1 Eubacteriales bacterium
TGAGTCGCCCGTTTGGTGACAACCCTGCGTTTTTCTTTTCCCAACAGGATAAACAGCAGCTTGGGGCAGAAGCGAAGCGGCGAGCTCCGCGCGGACGGCGCTCCGCCGTTCGTGCGGGTTCTCGGATTTTGACGACCCTACGCGCAATCAGACTCTTTCGCCCCCTTGTGGGCGAAAGAGTCGCGCAGATCAGGTGGTGGGTTTCTTAAGGGAGGCACCGTGGGTGACTCCCTTACGTGGCGATTCTTTTGGTACTTTTCTTTCGCCACGGAAAGAAAAGTACATATGCAAATCCCTTCTATAAACCCAAATTTAAAAACAAGAGAGCCATCCGAAATCATGCGATTCTCAAAATCCCAACCAAACGGCTCTCTTTATCCAATGAAATCTTTCGCTTCCCACAGAAAAATTCACCAAATATATTGCAATTTTCTCCAATCCATTGTATAATATGGTAAGAAATATCCCCGTGAAAGGAGACTTTTCCGTGAAATCATACATTCTCGCCTTGGACGAGGGCACCACCTCCGCCCGCGCCATTCTTTTTGACCGAGAGGGGCGCACCGTCGCCATGGCTCAGCATGAGTTCCCCCAGATCTACCCTCAACCGGGCTGGGTGGAGCAGGACCCCATGGCCATCTATGCCGCCCAGTACGCCGCTATGACCGAGTGCGTGGCGGGGAGCGGCATCAATCCTGACGAGATCGCCGCCATCGGGCTGACCAATCAGCGGGAGACCGTGGTGGTCTGGGATAAGAAAACCGGCAAGCCCGTCTGCAACGCCATTGTCTGGCAATGCCGCCGCACCGCCGACCTTTGCGCTGCGCTGGAGCGTGACGGCTATGCCGACCTCATCCGTGAGCGTACGGGACTCCGCCTCGATCCCTACTTCAGCGGCACCAAGCTGAAATGGATCCTCGACAATATCGAGGGCGCGGGAGAGCGAGCCCAAGCGGGAGAATTGCTCTTCGGCACCGTGGACACCTGGATCATGTGGAAGCTGACGGGGGGCGGGATCCACGTCACCGATGTCACCAACGCCTCCCGCACCATGCTCATGAACCTCCGCACGGGGGAGTGGGACGGTGAGATGCTCTCCCTTCTGAGCATCCCCCGCGCCATGCTTCCCACCGTCAAGTCCTCCTCCGAGGTCTACGGCTACGCCAATATCATGGGAGCCGACATCCCCATCGCGGGTATCGCGGGAGACCAGCAGGCGGCTCTGTTCGGTCAGGGCTGCTTCGAAAGAGGACAGGCCAAGAACACCTACGGCACAGGCTGCTTCCTCCTGACACACACGGGCGACGAGCCCGTCCTGAGCACCCACGACCTCCTGACCACCGTAGCCGCCACCCGCAAGGGAGAGCCTCTGCGCTACGCTCTGGAGGGAAGCGTTTTCGTAGGCGGCGCGGTGGTACAATGGCTCCGCGACGGCATGAAGCTCATCACCGAATCCCGCGACAGCGAGTATTTCGCCTCCAAGGTGGAGGACAGCGGCGGCGTATACGTGGTCCCCGCCTTCACGGGTCTGGGCGCGCCCTACTGGGATATGCGCGCCAGAGGCAGCATTCTGGGTCTGACCCGCGGCAGCGGTCGGGATCACATCATCCGCGCCGCGCTGGAGTCCATCGCCTACCAGACCGAGGACGTGATTTCCGCCATGCAAGCCGATATGAGGGTCTCGGGTGTGGGAACCATCACCTCCCTGAAGGCCGACGGCGGTGCCTCGGGAAACCGCCTGCTCATGCAGTTCCAGAGCGATATATCCAATCTCCCCGTCCACCGTCCCGCTACCGCCGAGGCCACCGCTTGGGGGGCTGCCGCGCTGGCAGGACTGGCGGTGGGCTTCTTTGAGTCACCCGCCGAAACCCTCTGCGGTAGTGAGGGAGGCATGACCTACACCCCTGCCATGGGCGAAGCCCACCGCGCCCGCCTGCTGGAGGGCTGGCACAGAGCCGTGAACGCCTGTAGAGCTTTTTAAGGAGGTAGCTATGCAAATTCGAGATTACAGTGTCCGATCATCCAACGGAATCCACCGCTTGGCGGGTAAAGTCTACCTTCCCGCCAAAGCCCCCGTGGGTATTCTCCACGTCCTCCACGGCATGACCGAGCACATCGCCCGCTACGATACCTTCATGCGGGAGATGACCGAGGCGGGCTATCTTGTCTGCGGCTATGACCATCTGGGTCACGGCAACACCGTAAATCACCCCTCCGAGCTGGGCTTCATCGCCGAACAGGACGGTCACGATCTCCTGCTCCGTGATGTCAAGGTATTTTCGGATGCCGTCCGCGCCGAGTACGGTGAAGCCCTCCCCTACGTCCTCATGGGTCACAGCATGGGCTCCTTCATCGCCCGTCTGGCCGCCGAGAAATACGTCAAGCCCCATAAGCTCATCATCATGGGCACAGGCGGCCCCAACCCCATCGCGGGGGTGGGTCTGGCTCTCATCGGCATCATCAAAACCTGCAAGGGCAGCCACCATATATCCCCCTTCATCGACAAGATGGCCTTTGGCGGCTACAACAAGCGATTCGATGACGGCGCGTCCGACCCCCGCGCGTGGCTCACCAAGGACACCGCCGTGCGGGAGAGATACGCAAACGATCCCTTTTGCAACTACAAATTCACAGTGTCCGCCATGGGGGACCTCATCACCCTGACCAAGAATTCCAACCGCACCGCTTGGTTCAAGTCCCTCCCCGAGGGTCTGCCCGTCCTGCTGGTTTCGGGTCGGGATGATCCCGTGGGTGACTTCGGCAAGGGGGTGGAGACGGTCTGCGCCAAGCTGCAAAAGGCGGGTCATCCCGTCACCTGCCGCCTCTATAACGGCTACCGCCACGAGATCCTCAACGATGCCTGCCATGACCGCGTAGTGACCGATATTCTGAATTTTTTGAAGTAAGCCTTGCCCAACGGCTCGCGCTCTTGGATCATCTTAAGTCCTATCCCACTCCCGTCAATAGACCACCGTCACCTCTCCCTCCAAAGCGTCCAGCACCTGCCGCCTCAGAATGAAAAAGTAATGCCGCCGTACCAAGTACAGTCCCTCGGTCTCCTTTCGGGCGGTGAAAAATCTCCCCCCGCCGCCCAAGCCCCGACGGGAGAATACGTAGGGCGTGACCACCAGTACCGTGACTCCTGCCGCGGCGGCCATATCCCGAGCGGAACGGACAAAGAAGGATCCCTCCTCGAGTGCCCTTCCCCGAGGGGGCACCAGAACACGGACACGCCGCCCCGCAAGCTCCTTCTTTATCCGTCGGTTCATGCGGCGGGAGCCCAGAGCCACCCATAGGGTGAGTGCTCCCGCCCCCGCCAGCAGAAAGGGAAGCAACGCCGCCGCCAGAACCGCCACCGCTGTTACCGCGCCCACGGCCACCGCCAGAGACAGAACCGTCTGCGCCACCCGCACACGGCGCATATACCGCCAAAGCCCTACAATGAACGCCACGGGTGCCGAATCCATGACCGACTCCCACAGATAGCGAAGAAAGGACGGCTTGCGGAAGTGACGTGCGCGACGGGTAGCCTCCCCCAAAAGACGCTCCTCCCGCCTTGCCTTTCCTGCCCTCCGCCTGAATCGGGTCAAGGGCTTCTCCTCGGACTGACGGGCTTGTATATCGCGGCGCAGGTCGGTCAGCTCCCGCTTGAGTCGGGCGTTCGCCCGCCTTTCCATGTCCAGCCGTTGGCGAAGCCGTCGGAGCTCCTCGTCCTTTCGTTCCATATTTGTGACCATGGCTTTCGCCTTGCGAAAGCTTCCTTTCTCGCGGAATTGGGGCTGGTTTTGCTACGCAAAATCGCCATCGCTCCGATGGCGAAAGCCACAAAACGCTGTTTGAAAGATTTATCTTTCAAACTTATCCTCCTTAGGGAAAACAAGCGCGCCGAGTATCTCGGCGCGCTTGTTATGATTCTGTTCCGAATGGGGGCTGCTTATTCGGCAGCCTTGTGCCAGGTGGCCTCCTTGAGGTACGCGGAGAAGGCCTGATGCTCCTCCAGCGTGTCGGAGACGATGGAGCCGGTTCCGCGATCCCAGAGATGCTGGTAGCAGAATACGGTAATGCCCACGCACCGATCCAGCTTTTCAGTGTGCTGCAAAGAGCGGAGCATGATGTCCTTGTGGCGGGTCCACTCGTCCTTACCGGCAGCTCCGGCGTATTCGTCCACGCCTGAGAGAGCCTTACCGAAGGTCATACCCACAATGAGGCTGACGTACTCGGTGTCGATGATGTCCTCCCAGATCTTGCAGGTCTTGTCAAAGGCCCATGCGGCGTGCTCAAAGCCGAAGTAGACCTGAGGCATGATGTAATCGATGTAACCGGGGTTTGCGCACCACCTATCCACGTCGGCGTAGTGACTGTCCCGCACGGTGTTGATATTGCCCGCGGGGGAAATGCCGAAGAGGGCGCGGAGATCGTGGGTCTTGACGGTGGCATAGAGCTCAGCCACCAGTTGGCTCAGACAATCCTTGCGCCACCGCGCCAGATTCAGCCTGCCGCCGTCCTTCCTGTAAGCGTTGTAGGCCTTCGCGTCGAAGGACGCGTCGGTGGTGGGGTAGAAGTAATCGTCCATGTGGATGCCGTCCATCTCGTATTTCTCGAGGATCTCGGCGGCACCGTCGCAGATGAGCTTTCTCACCTCGGGATGGGCGATGTTAAGGTACCAGTTCCTGTTCACGTAGACCAGATAGTCGCCCTTCTTGGCGCTGTCGTTGTACCACTGCTTGATGAGGTACTTGTCGTCCACCTGCTTGATCTCATCCTCGGTCATGCCGCGCATGGGGTTGATCCAACCGTGAATCGACAGACCCCGCTCCTGACACAGCTCCACGATGATGGCGATGGGATCGTACTTGAACTCACCGTCATAGGAGCCCACGGCGTAGCGGCTGGGAGGATAGACCTCGGAGGGGTACATACTGTCGGCATTGGGGCGAAGCTGCAGCACCACGGTGTTGAAGCCGTCGCTCAGCACGTTATCCAGCACCTTTTCCATACGGTGACGGAAATCCTTCTCGGAACGCTGGGAAACGCTGTTCATGTAGATGGGCTGCATATCGAACTGGGAGAGCCAGATAGCCTTCCAGTCGGTGTCGATGGTCTCGGGG
>JAZNUO010000188.1:0-10571 GCA_045592305.1 Eubacteriales bacterium
TCAGGGCGAACAGACCGATGGTCTTGAGCGACACCGTCTTACCGCCCGTGTTGGGGCCCGTAATGACCAGGGTGTCAAAGGTGTCCCCCAGAGAAATGGTAATGGGCACCACCTTGTCCTTGTCGATCAGAGGATGACGGGCACCCACCAGATGCACCGCCCGATCCCGCGAGATCATGGGCGCCACTCCCCGCATGGAGGCCGACAGCTCCCCGCAGGCGAACACGAAGGCCAGCTCGTTGATGTTCTTGTAATCCAACCACAAAGCGTCGGACACGTCCCCCACCGCCGCCGACAGCTCGGACAGGATTCGCTCGATCTCCCGCTCCTCCTTGGTGTGGAGAATGCGGATCTCGTTGTTGGCATCCACCACCGCCATGGGCTCGATGAAGATGGTGGCACCCGTAGCCGAGGTATCGTGGATCAGACCCTTCACCTCCGCCTTGCACTCCGCCTTCACGGGGATGACGTACCGCCCGCCCCGCATGGTGACGATGTTCTCCTGCAAATAGCGGGAGTTGCCCGAGATCAGCTTCTGGAGGGTCTCCTTGATCTTTGCGTTCTCATTGCGTATCTTACGCCGAATATCCGCCAGCAGGGGCGAGGCCTCGTCAGCGATCATGTCCTCGGCGGGAATGGCGCGGATGATCCGTTCCTCCAGCCTGCGGTCGGTGATGAGGCGGTCAAAAACCTCGTCCAGAACCGTGTCAAAGGGGTGGTTCCCCGTGTGGTAGTCCTGCAAAATGCGGGCGGTGCGCAGTACGCCCGCGCAATCCAACAGCTCTCTGGGGGACAGCACCGCCCCCTTCTCAGCCCGCTCACAGGCCGCAGAAATATCCCGCACCCGCCCAAAGGAGGGCGCGCCCTTGGCATCCGCCAGCTTGCGGGCATCGGTAGTACGGCGCAGACGGCGGAGCACCGTGTAGGTGTCGTCGGAGGGCCGCAGATTCCGCGCCATCACCTTGGCACCCTCGGTCTCGGCGTGCTCCTCCAGCATGGCGCAGATCTTATCAAATTCCAGTGTTCGTATGGTCTTTTCGGAAAAACTCATGGTAGTTCCTTTCGGTTAATATGTGTAGGTTGAATTCATTTCTTATTCTTGCACCCGAAGGGTGCATATCGAGCCGCCATAGCGGCATATCGAGTCCTGAAAGGACATATCGACCCCCCGAAGGGGGTATATCGACAAAAGTCACGGTCGATATGTCCCCGGGGGACTCGATATATGCCTTCGGCATTCGATATGTCCCTGCGGAACTCGATATGCGCTTCGCGCGAGGTGGAAACGGAAGGCAGCCGCAACTTACCGCCCTCTTATAAGCCCCTTCGCATTTTTCAAGAGCTCCAGAATCGGACGAATATTAAACGCCACCATCAGGGCAAAAACCCCCACTGCCCCGCCGTACATGATGAGCATGTACCGCACATTCCTCTCGGAAAGCGTCATGACCACCGTCAATACCCCCATCAGCAGGGTGTTTCCGATCAGCCGTCCCCACTCCCCCTTGAAGGGAATGAGCCGCCGCCCCGTCGTAAGACGCAGGGCGCAAACGGCGAAATAGCTGGCAAAGGTAGCCGCCGACGCGCCCATAGCCCCAAAGGGCGGGATGAGCAGCAGGTTCAGTGCCACGTTCAGCGCCGCCCCCGCCAGTGCCGTCAGCATGGAGCCCATAGTCCTCTTGCTGGCAAAGTACACCGACCCGAGGAAGGTGCAGAGAGCGGTAAACACCGTAGCGAAGGTCAGGGTGGGAATGTAGACCCACGCCTCCACGAAATCCCCCGCGAAGAGAAGCCCCGCCAGAACCCGTGACCCAAGGATCAGACACCCGCCCCCCAGAAAGGCCACCGTGGTGTACATCCGCCACACCTTGGAGTAGAAGGCGGCGCAGGCCTCGGGATCCTCCTCCGCGGACACCGACAGCTTCCACGCGCTATCAAAGATGGCGATGGCGTAAATGAGCAGATTGGGCACCTTGTAGGCCGCGGTGTACAGCCCGTTCATCTCGGGAGAACACATCATATCCACCATGTAGCGGTCGGATACCCCCGTGATCCACCAGAAAATCGTGGTAGGCACCAGGGGCAGACAGAACTTCAGCATGGTGGCAATCGTCGCGCGGGAGACGCTTTTCGGCTTCACCGCCCGCCACAGCCGCGTCACCAGAATGAGAAACACCGTAGTCACAAGATCCGCCAGAATGATGGCCGAAACGTACCCCGTCACCCCGAAGTCCAGCACGGGAAGGAACAGGATGTTGAACCCGATCACCAGAGCGGTGTTCAGGATGCCCTGCGCCGCAAAGAGCTTGGTGCGCCCGACGGCGCACAGGTACTGGGATACCACCGTGTGGAGATTGGCCACCACCACGTACAGGGCGATGAGCCACACCGAGTCGGCAAAGCGGGGAATGAGCAGCATGAGGGGAGCCAGACACAGGAACACCGCCGCCCCCACGCCGTAGACCAGCAGTCCGTTGGTGAAGAAGGCCTCCTTGTCTCCGTCCTGCGCGGCGGCGGAGCGGAAAATGCCCTCGCTGATGCCCACGCAGGCCAGGGGGATCAGAAGATTGGCGATCCCCGTGATCAGCTCGGCCGTACCGAACTCCGCCTCGGTCATGCAGGCGGTGTACAGACCGATCATGAAGAAGGTCAAGAGCTTGGAGAGCAGCTTGCCCGCGGTGAAAACGGCGGTGTTGGTCAGCAGTCGGGTGTATCGGTTGGGTGTCTTGGGGGTGCCTTCGGGCATACGCTTCCCTCCCTTTCTGAAAATTTCCATTCTATCTATTTATTGTACCAAATCCCGCCTCCATAGTCAAGGGGTTGCGCGTAAATTTCCGGAAACCGTTGGTTGAGTGAGGCCGCTCACCAAAGCAGAAACGACCGAAAGCCCAAACAGCCCTCGGTCGTTTCTCGTATTTCGGACAACCGACGGCCGATCCGCGATCGGCGATCCGCGTTAGCGATCGCAGTTCTCCCAGTTGTGGTACACGTCCAACACGTCGTCATCCTCCTCCAGCATATCCAGCAGAAGCCCCATGAACTTGATGTCGTCGTCAGAGGTGAGCTCGGTGTAGGTGGAGGGGATCTTTGTGACCTCGGCGGAGTTGAGGTTGTAGCCCAGAGCCTTCAGCTCGTCGGCGATGGCGTACACGTCGGCGGGATCGGTGGTGATCTCGTAGATGCCCTCGGTAGCGGCGAAGTCCTCGGCGCCGGCCTCCAGAGCCTGCTCCATGAGGGTGTCCTCCTCGTAGTCGCCGTCCTCATCGTTAATCACAATCATACCCTTATCCTCGAACATGAAGCTCACGCAGCCCGAGGTGCCCATGTTGCCGTGGTACTTGGAGAAGTAGGAGCGGACGTTGCCCGCGGTACGGTTTCTGTTGTCGGTAGAAGTGACCACAATGACGGCCACGCCCGCGGGACCGTAGCCCTCGTAGGTGATCTCCTCGAAGCTCTCGCCCTTGGAGCCCTCGGCCTTCTTGATGGTGCGCTCGATGTTCTCGTTGGGAACGTTATTGGCCTTGGCCTTCTGGATCAGATCCCGGAGCTTGGAGTTGGAAGCGGGATCGGGTCCGCCCTCCTTCACCGCGATGGTCAGCTCCTTACCGATCTTGGTAAAGATCTTGGCCTTGGCCTTGTCGGTCTTTTCCTTCTTGTGCTTGATGTTTGCCCATTTGCTGTGTCCGGACATGATATATACCTCACTAATAATTATTTGTTATTTGATACGGGGTCTTACCCCTTCAGCCCCACCAGAGTCAGGGGCCACTTGATCTTCAAGAGCTTGCAAAGCCACTTTCCCACTTCAATCAGCCCCATCATGATGGCCAGACCCAGAAGAGGCTGGAGCGCGGTCAATGCCGCGGGGAAATTCACAAGACCGAAGAGACCGGTAATGAGTACCAGATGGTACAGGTAGACGCAGTAGGTACAGGAGCCGATCTCGCAGAGGATCCGTTGCCGACGGCTTGCCAGCTTGTAGGACAGGAAATACAGCGCGAGAAGAGCGGACAGCTCAAAGACGGCGGCATCCATGCGGTAGTAGGTGGTTCCGCCCTCCTTGAAGGCACCGTACGCGGTCAGACCGTACAGGATCGTGAAGACCGCCACGGATATCCACCCCACCACGGGGCTTTGGGCAAGCCTCCGATCCCAGCGGTAGCGTCTGGCCAGCATACCGAGGGCGAAGAAGCCCATCCAGTTGAAGACGTTCAGGGAGGGGGTGCCCAACAGAATGCTGATGTAGTTGTAGCCCAGAGTCTCCAGAACCAGCGATACGGCATTCACCCCAATGCTCACCCACAGAAGCGCGGGACGATTACCCATGAGCTTGAACACCGCGAAGAGCAGGATAAGGAGGAAGGGGAAATAGAAGGACGAATTGAAGCCCAGCACCCGTTGCACGTAGTAAAGAAAGGGCTCGCGGGAATGAAACAAAACAACGTCCACCAGATTCCGCAAAATCCCCGCGATGATCCACGGCATCACAATGGTGATCCCCTTCTTTTTCCAGAAAGCCTTGGTGTCATGGGGCTTTCGGCGGTAGAAGAAGCCGCTCACCGCAATGAAGATGGGCACACCCATGATGGCCCACGGCTCCAGCGCCACGGTGGAGACCGTCGTAAAAGTCCCCAGATCGAAGATGATATTGGACAGGTGGGACACCAGCACCGAAAAGATGGCGAAGGCCTTGATGATGAAGAATGCTCTGCTCTCCCGCTCGTTGACGGTCGGATCAGGCAGCAGGACGGCGTTTTTGGTTTCCATAACCGACTCTCCTTATTCGTAATCGATCAGATCTTCTCGGTCTTTCGCAGGCAGATCAGCCCGAACGCGCTTCCCAAAACGTGCTTGGTGGCGGCGGTCAGGGCCAGTCTGGTGGCCTTCACGCCCTCATCCTCGGCGCCGAAGATGGAGCACTCGTGGTAGAAGCGGTTGAACGCGGTAGCCACGTCCAGGATGTAGCGGGTGATGACCGAAGGCTCGTAGTCGCGGAGAGCCACGCGCACTCTCTCTTCGTACTGGGACAGAGCCACGCACAGAGCCTTCTCCACAGGCTCGGTCAGGGTGATGCTGCCAATAGACTCCACGTCCCCGCCACCGCTTGCGGATGCCTTCTCCAGAATGGAGCAGGCGCGGGCGTAGGTGTACTGCACGTAGGGGCCCGTGTTACCGTCGAAGGACAGAGCGTCCTCCATGTTGAAGTTGATGTCCTTGATGCGGTTGTTGGAGAGATAGTAGAACACGATCGCGCCCACGCCCACCGCCTCGGCGATGTCGTCTCTCCCCTTCAGGTCGGGGTTCTTCTCCTCCATGATCTCTGTCACCTTCTCGATAGCGGCGGCGAAGAGATCCTTCAGAAGCACCACGTTACCGGTTCTGGTAGCCAGCTTGGCACCGTTGACCGACACCGTACCGTACGGCACGTGAACCAGACCCTCGTACCAGTCGTAGCCCATGAGCTCCACCACCTTGAACCACTGCTGGAAGTGGAGAATCTGCTGATTGGAGGTGACGTAAATGCACTTGTCGAAGTTGTACTCGTTCTTTCTGTAGACCGCGGCGGCAATGTCACGGGTGGGGTACAGGGTAGAGCCGTCCCGCTTCAGGATGAGGCAGGGGGGCATACCGTACTGCTCCAGATCCACGATAGACGCGCCGTCGTCCAGCTTGAGAAGCCCCATGTCGCGGAGCTTCTCCACCTGGGCGGGCATCTTGTCGGTGTAGAAGGACTCGCCGAGGTAGCTGTCAAAGGTGATGTCAAGCTGCTTGTAGGTCTTTTCGTACTCGTCCAGACTGATCTTGACGAACCACTTCCACAGAGCGATGTTCTCCTCGTCCCCCAGCTCCATCTTGCGGAACTCGGCGCGAGCCTGCTCGGCATACTCGGGGTTGGGAGCAATACCCTGCTCCTCATTGCCCGAAATGGCGTTGTTGATCTTGACGTAGAGCTTCACCAGCTCGTCAATACCGCCCTCCTCGATCTGCTCCTTGCTGCCCCACAGACGGTAGGCCAGAATGAGCTTGCCGAACTGGGTTCCCCAGTCGCCAAGGTAGTTGATGCCGACACACTCATAGCCCGCAAACTCGTGGAGCTTCTTCAGGGCGTGACCGATGACGGTGGTACCCAGATGACCGATGTGGAAGGGCTTAGCCACGTTGGGGGATGAGTAATCCAGCACCACGGTCTTGCCCTGACCCATGTCGGGCGCGCCGTAGCGCTCCTTCTTCGTAAGGATTTCGGGCACCAGCTTGTTTGCCAGATACTCGCCCGACAGATACATATTCAGATACCCGTTCACCGCCTCGGCCTTTTCAATGGCCTCACCGCTCACCAGGGGAGCGAGGGTCGCGGCGATCTGCACGGGGGAGCGGCGCAGGGTCTTGGCCAACTTGAAGCAGGGCAGCGCGACGTCACCCATGGCGGGATCGGGGGGGTATTCCAGAAGCCCCAGCACATCCTCGGCGGTCATCTCACTCCGGGGGGCGATGGACTTCACGCCTTCCAGAATGCCGTCGGCGATCAGAGCCTTGATCTGTATCATCATAACGATTTCTTCCTTTCGTAGGTCTGTGATACCCGAAAATAAGCGCGACAAAAGGGTACGGGTACCGTAACTGATATATTATAACACAACTTTGGGGAATTTGCAAGTCCTAATTGAAAAAATCACACCCCACGGAGAAAAATTCCGTGGGGTGAAGGGTTTAGTTGGCTATGTCGATGAGCTTCCCGTCCACGAATCGGACAAGCGCGTCCCTGTTCAAAAGCATCTGCGCCCCTCTGATCCCCGCGCTTACCGTGATCTTCTCGTGGTCAGCGGCGATAGCGTCAAAGTAGGTGGGGAATTTCTTTTTCATGCCGATGGGAGAGCATCCGCCGCGGATGTAGCCCGTCAGCCCCAAAAGCTCCTTGACGTGCACCATCTCGATTTTCTTGTTCCCCGTCAGAGCGGCGGCGGCCTTCAGGTCGATTTCCCTGTCCACGGGAATGCAGAACACCAAATGCCCCGTCTTGTCCCCCTTGGCCACCAGGGTCTTGAACACCATAGGCAGGGGCAACCCGATCTGCTCGGCGATATGAACCCCCGACAAGTCGCTTTCGTCCACCACGTAGGTCAGTACCTCGTAGGGGATCCCCGCGGCATCGAGCTGCCGCATAGCGTTGGTTTTGGGTGTTTTACTCATATCAAAGCTCCCCCTTCCCCGCAATCAGCTCACGAGCGGCGGCGCGCTGGGAGTCGGTGACGTTCAAGCCACCCAGAATGCGGGCGATCTCCTCCACGCGGTCAGACTCCTCGACGCGCCGTACCGAGGTCTCGGTGCGGGTCTCCCCGTCCGTCACGGTCTCCTTCTTCTCGATGACGTAGTGCGCGTCAGCCAAAGACCCGATCTGCGCCGAATGGGTCACGCACACGACCTGAGAGCCCCCCGCGATGGTGGCCAGCTTGATGCCAACCTTTCTGGCGGTGCGCCCCGAAATACCCGTGTCCACCTCGTCGTAAATGGCGGTAGGCACCCCGTATTTCTCGTTGAGCACGCTCCGAATAGCCAGCATGATGCGGGACAGCTCACCCCCCGAGGCGATGCGGGTCATAGCCCCCAGCGGCTCCCCGGGGTTGGCGGAGAGCAGAAACTCCACCTCGTCACGGCCATAGGCCCCGAACTCGGCGGCGGGCTTCACCGACACCTCGAAGCGTACCTTGGGCATATCCAGAAAGGCCAGCGCCTCCCCCACGGACTGACCCAAGGCGGCGGCGGCGGCCCGACGGACAGCCGTCAGGGCGGCAGCCCTCTCGGTCAGCTTTTCGGTGAGGCTCGCTACCTCCTCCTCCAGCTCCCCGATGCGCTCGTCGGCGGTGTCGATCTCGTTGAGGCGGGCGGCGGCACTCTCGCGGAAGGCCAGAATCGCCTCCACCCCGTCGCCGTACTTCCGTCCCAGACGGGAGATGGTGTCCAACCGCCCCTCCAGCCTGTCCAGCTCGGCGCTGGGATCCCCCACGTCCTCGTCGGCGAACTCCCGCACCCGCTCGGCGATGTCCTCGGCCTCGGCGCGGATGGAGGCGATGCGCTCAATGAGCTCGTCGCACGCGGGAATGATGCCCGAAATGGAGGTCAGAGCCGTCTCGGCGCGGTCGCACAGAGCCGCCACGGTGGCCTTCTCCCCGTCGCACAGCGCGCGGCAGGCAAGCCTCACCTGACGGTTGATCTTCTCCAGATGGAGCAGCTTGTCCCGCCTCTCGGTGAGCTTTTCCTCCTCCCCCGCCCTCAGCTTGGCGGCATCAATATCCTTGATCTGGAACTCCAGCATCTCCCGCAGACGAAGCCGCTCGGCCACATCGCGGCGCAAACGGAGGATCTCGTCCCGGGCGGTTCTCCATTGGGTATACAGGGTAGCGTATTCCTCCCGCTCGGCGGTGTTTCGGGCGTAATCGTCCAGAAGGGCGCGGTGAGCGGCGGGCTGCATGAGCTTCTGGTTGTCGCTCTGCCCGTGTATGTTGATGAGCAGACTCCCCGCCTCCCGCAGGATACTCTGGGTCACGGCGCGACCGTTGATACGGGCGGTGGAGCGGCTGTCACGGGTGATGACCCGCTGAAGCAGAAGCGAATCCCCCTCGGGCAGGTCGATCCCCAGCTCGGAGAGAGCGGCGGCCAGCTCCCCCTCGGGGGGCGAGAACAGCGCGCTGATGAGAGCCTTATCCTCCCCCGCGCGGATGAGATCGCGGCTGACCCGTCCCCCCGTGAGGCAGACCACGCTGTCGATGAGCAGGGACTTACCCGCCCCCGTCTCACCCGTCAGGACGCATAGCCCCTCGGTAAAATCGATGTCCACCGACTTAATGACGGCAATATTTTCGATATGTAAGGATTCCAGCATAGGAAAGCCTCCTTAATGTATGAGGTATAAAAAAGATACAAGATACCAAGATACAAGATACAAGATAGAATCCACCGCAAGGAGCTTCGCATATCTCGTATCTCGTATCTTGTATCTTTGTATCTCACAGTGAAACCCGCTCAGGGGTTCCTTATTTTTCCCCCTTCGCCCGCGCTCGGATCATCTCCTGTAGCTGCTCCGAGAGAGCGGCGGCGGAGGTATTGTCCCGCGCCACGATGATGATGGTATCATCCCCCGCCACGCAGCCCAAAAGGCTGGGATGGGACAGATGATCCACCTCCAGCGCCACGGCCTGGGCCATGCCCGCGTAGGTGTGGAGCACGATGATGTTCTGGGCGGCCTCCACCCGCACGATGGTCTCGGCCAGCGCGTGGCTGATGTGGAGACGGCGGGTATCCTTGTCCTCCTTGGGGAGCACGTAGCGGTAGCTTCCCCGCCCCGTCATGACCTTGGCCAGCTTCAGTTCCCGAATGTCGCGGGACACGGTGGCTTGGGTCACGGCGTAGCCTGCGTCCTTCAGGTAGGTGATGAGCTCGTCCTGGGTCTCCACCTCGCAGGTGGTGATGATGTCGATGATCTTATCCAATCGATTCTTTTTCATGATGGCTTACTCCTCAGTTATGTTCCGACATTTTCGCGCGCAGTCTGTCATAGAACCCGCAGGTCTTGAGCCTCACGAGGCGGGTCTGCAAGGGAGAGCGGGTGATGCGCACCGCCTCGCCGCGGTAGAGCTCGCAGTTGGTGCGGCCGTCCACCGTCAGGTAGAGCATCTTCTCTCTCTGGCAGACGTTGCGGATCTCCAAGGAGGCATCGTCGGGGAAGATCATGGGTCGGGCGGCCAGTGAGTGGGGGCAGATGGGAGTCACGCAGAAGCACTTGACACGGGGGTCGGTCACAGGTCCGCCCGCCGACATGGAATAGGCGGTGGAGCCCGTGGGCGTGGCCACGATGAGACCGTCGGCGCGGTAGGTGGTGACGGGGGTGCCGTTCTCGGAGAGCTGAATATCCACAATGCGGGACACCGAGCCGTTGGTGATGACGGCATCGTTCAGACCGTACATCTGCTGGCGAACCTCCCCCGCGGCGGTCAGCACCTCCACGTGGAGCATGGAGCGCAGCTCGATCTCAAAGGACGGAGGCTTGTGCCCCTCGGCGGTCACGCGGTCAAAGAGCCGCGCCAGCAGATCCAGCTCTCCCATCTCCAGCTCGGCCATGTAGCCCACCCGGCCCAGATTGATGCCCAGAATGGGGGTCTCTCTCTGCGCGGAGCGGCGGGCTGCCTCCAGAATGGTACCGTCCCCGCCCAGCACGATGAGAAGATCAGCGCCCGCGTACAGCTCGTCCATGGGGAGGAAGGTGAACTGCATCCGCCCGCGGTTCATGCGGAGCACCTTGTCGCGGTTGAAGGAAGCCACCATCACCTCGCTGGGGTACGCCGAAAGACGCTGGGCTACCTGCATGGCGGCACCCGCCTTCTCGTATATGTTAAAATTGGTTATCAGCGCGATTTTCTTCACATCGGCCATGGTTTCACCTACTTTCTGTGGGGACGGCGGATGCCGCCGTCAAAGGACCCTTCAAAGGGGAAAATATGTTCAAATTTGGGTTTATCGGTGAGTTCTTGCGCCCTACGGGCGCATATCGAGCCGCTTTCGGCGGCATATCGAACCGC
>JAZNUO010000189.1:0-2100 GCA_045592305.1 Eubacteriales bacterium
AGCATAAACAGCAACTTGGGGCAGAAGCGAAGCGGCGAGTTCCGCGCGGACGGCGCTCCGCCGTTCGTGCGGGTTCTCGGATTCTGACGTCCCTACGCGCAATCAGACTCTTTCGCCCCCTTGCGGGCGAAAGAGTCGCGCAGATCAGGTGGTGGGTTTCTTAAGGGAGGCACCGTGGGTGACTCCCTTAAGCGGCGATTCTTTTGGTACTTTTCTTTCGCCGCGGAAAGAAAAGTACATAGGCAAAACCCTTCTATAAACCCAAATTTGAAGTGCTTTGCAATCGCATAGTAAGTTTATGTGGCTTTTTGACCAACTCTCTTCACTCTTCACTCAAAAAAGGAGGCCTTTTGCCTCCTTTTAGGGAAATTACCGTCTTTTTTCCTTCCGTATGCCGAAGAGCCTCCGCAGGAGGGGGGCGAGGAGGGCGGGGGAGCGCAGGACGACGATCTTCATAAGGATACCTTCCTTTCTATATATGTAGGCCTATGCAGGCGCGGTCACTGTCAGTATATGCCGCACCGCCTTGACGGGCGAAAATATTCGCGTAATTTGCCGCTTATAATTGACATTGACCCGTTTTTGTGCTATTCTATAGGTAATCTCTCCCGAAAGGAGCACGACCATGCAGATCACAAAGACCGATTCCGTCTTTTCGTTGAACCTCGCCGAGAGCTTCAACCGCTACGTCCTGACCTACACCGCCGACATCCCCCTGCGTTGCACCCTCGCTTACGCCGAGGAGGGCGGCGAGCGGGTGGAGGAGTTCTTTCTGGAGGCGGGGGAGAACAGAACCTTCGCCTCCTACATAGACGGCTACCTCCGCCATATAACCGCCGAGGCGGCTCTGTCCCTGACCGTCCGCGCCATCTCCCACGAGGGCGGTGAGTTCGCTCTCCATAGCTTTACGGTGGAGACTCATCCCGTATGGGCGGAAAAGACCTGCTTCTTTGAGAACGAACGCTACCGTGTGGGCGTGGAGCTTTGCTGGGGCGGCGGTCTGTCCTATCTGGAGGACAAGAATTGTCCCGTGGAGGGTCTGCGCAATCTCCTCAACAATTTCGATACGGGCAGACTCATCCAGCAGTCCTACTACGGCACGGGGGAACCTCCCTACGTTCGCGGTGAGTTCATGGGCAATAGCTGGTGCTACAACCCCGTTCAGGGCGGAGACCGCGGCAACCACAAGTCCAAGCTGGTGGATGCGCGTGTGACCGAGAACGAGGTCTACGTCAAATGCCGCCCGCGGGACTGGGGTCATGACGGCGGAACCACCTATTCCTACATGGAGAATTGGTACAGGCTGGACGGGGATTACCTCGTGGTGGATAACCGCTTCGTGGACTTCTCGGGCTACACCCACCCCCCGGCCGGGCAGGAGGTGCCTGCCTTCTACACCGTGAGTTACCTGAACAACTACTACTGGTACGACGGCGACAAGCCCTGGACGGAGGATGCCCTGTCGGTGAAGTCCGACCTGCCCTTCTGGCCCGAGGACTGGCCCTACTGCACCTTCAAGCCCAAGGCGGGCAATTCTGAACTGTGGAGCGCCTTCGTGGACGACGGCGGCTACGGTCTGGGTCTCTATACCCCCAACATCCACCATACCATTGCGGGGCGGCACCTGTATGACGGCTCCAAGGATCCCGCCGCCGCGTCCTGCAACTACATCGCGCCCCTGAAGGCGTTGAGGCTCCAATGCTTCAAGCCTGTGGAGTATGCCTACCTCATTACGGCGGGGCAGCTCTCGGAGATCCGCGCCCGCTTCAAGGCCCGCAAGGACGACATCGCCAACACGGCGTGGGATGGTTACTGATCCCGCGTCCCACGGCGCGCAAATTGGGGTTTATCGGCGCGATAGACTCCATGTACTTTTCTCTCCCTGTCGAGAGAAAAGTACCAAAAGAGCGCCACGTAAGGAAAGTACCCACGGTACTTTCCTTACGGATCCTTTCGCCTGATCTGCGTGCCCATTTGCCGGTGGGCAAATGGCCTGACACGCTGTCAGGTCGCAGTTTGCCGTGGGGCCGCACGGCCGTCAGAGTGACGGCCGCGCGGTGAGTCGCCCGTTTGGTGACAACCCTGCGTTTTTCTTTTCCC
>JAZNUO010000190.1:0-19081 GCA_045592305.1 Eubacteriales bacterium
GGCGACGCGGTAGTGAATGGATGCCGGTGGCATCCAGAGCCGCGGCGTGACGGAGCCGCAGCGAGAACAGGGGCAGAGCCCCTGCCCGATAAACCCCAATTTGAACGCTTGACGTGAGCTCTTGTCCGGCTACATTCTACCACGGCGGGAGACAAATTGCAAGCCCCTGAGGCGAGAATTTGTCTCGGGGAGCGGGAATTCTCGGTTTTTGGGGGAACGGGGACGGTATTTCCGCGAGAACTCCCCCAAAATAGAAATTTTTCCCACAAAAATCGCAAATTCCCGCAAAAAATAAAAGTAAATCGCGAAGCTTTTGCGTATATTATAAATGAATAAAGAAAACGCGACCCCAAGGGATCGCAGAAAGGAAGGAACACATGGACATGAACCTCCACGACTGGATGGACGAGCGGGAAGCCCTGCTTCTGTCCCCCGTCGCCACCCGATCCTCCGCCTCCCGCGGGCGGGAGCATCCCATGGAGCCCTGCCCCCTGCGCAGTGAGTTCCAGCGCGACCGCGACCGCATCATCCACTGCCAGTCCTTCCGCCGCCTCATGTACAAGACCCAGGTGTTCCTCGCCCCCGCAGGGGATCACTACCGCACCCGCCTGACCCACACGCTGGAGGTCACGCAGATCGCCCGCACCATGGCCCGCGCCCTTCGCCTCAACGAGGATCTCACCGAGGCCGCCGCTCTGGGTCACGATCTCGGGCACACCCCCTTCGGTCACGCGGGAGAGGATGCCCTGACCCGCTGCTACGATCCCGATTTCGCCCACTACCGCCAAAGTCTGCGGGTGGTGGAGAAGCTGGAAAAGAACGGGAAAGGTCTCAACCTCTGCTGGGAGGTGCGGGATGCCATCGTCAACCACACGGGAGACGCGGTGGCCGCCACCCCCGAGGGTCAGCTCATCAAGCTCGCCGACCGCATCGCCTACATCAACCACGATATCGACGATGCCATCCGCGCGGGTATTCTGTCCCAAGCCGACCTCCCCACCCACATTACCTCGGTGCTGGGGGAGACCCACGGCGAGCGCATCAATACCATGGTCATGTCGGTGGTCGCTGCCTCTCAAAACAGCTCCACGATCGCTATGACCTCCGAGGTACAGAAAGCCACCGCCGAGCTGCGCGCCTTCCTCTTTGAGCGGGTCTACCGCAACCCCGTGGCCAAGGGGGAGGAGACCAAGGCCAAGGAAGTGGTCTACGCCCTGTTCACCCACTACGTCACCAACCCCGACAAGCTCCCCGCGCGTTATCGGGAGCGCATCGGCACCGCCGAGGACGAGACGGTGGAGCGGTCCGTGGCCGACTTCATTTCGGGCATGACCGACCGTTACGCTATTGAAACCTATCAGGAACGCTTCGTTCCGAGGGTCTGGAGGGGGTTGCACGAATGAGTCTATACCCCAGAGAGATTGTGGAGGCCATCAAGGATCGGTCGGACATTGTGGATCTGATCGGTACCTACGTCTCCCTCAAGCGGGCGGGCTCCAACTACAATGGCCTCTGCCCCTTCCACAGCGAGAAAACACCATCCTTTACGGTGTTCCCCGATAACCAGTCCTTCTTCTGCTTCGGCTGCGAGGCGGGCGGTGATGCCTTTACCTTTATTATGCGCACCGAGAATCTGGATTATAAGGGCGCCATAGAATTTTTAGCCAAGCGGAGCGGGGTGGAGCTCCCCACCGACGGTCGGGAGGAGCGACGCGGTGTATCCCGCAAAAGGGTCTTTGAGATGAATCTCATCGCCGCCCGCTTCTGGAGAGAGTGCCTCTTTGACCCCAACATCGGTAAGACGGGTATGGAGTACCTCACCGAAAAGCGAGGACTGCCCCTGTCCATTATCCGCCGCTTCGGCCTCGGCTACGCCCCTAACGATTTCGGAGCCCTGACCGCCGTGCTCAGGAAGAACGGCTTTACCGACGAAGAAATGAAGGAGGCCTTCCTCTGCGGCATCAGCCAGAAGTCGGGGCGCGCCTTCGATATGTTCCGCGACCGCGTCATGTTCCCCGTCATCGACAACACGGGCAACGTCATCGCCTTCTCGGGGCGCGACGTGGGGGGACAGGATAACCGCAAGTACGTCAATAGCTCGGACACCCCCGCCTTCCAGAAGCGCAGGAACCTGTTCGCCCTGAATTTCGCCAAGAACCACTGCGCCGAGCAGCTCATCCTCTGCGAGGGCAACATCGACGTGGTGTCCCTCCACGCCGCGGGCTTTGAAAACGCCGTGGCCTCCTTGGGTACGGCGCTCACCGACGAGCAGGCGCGGATTCTGTCCAAATACACCAAGCAGGTGGTGCTGGCCTACGACTCCGACGAGGCGGGGCAGCGCGCCGCCCACCGCGCCATGGGCATCTTTGCCAAGGTGGGGCTGGACGTTCGCATTTTGCAGATGCAGGGAGCCAAGGATCCCGACGAGTATATCAAGAAGTTCGGCGCGGAGAAATTCCGTCAGCTCATCAAGAACAGCCGCACGGGCTTTGAGTTCAAGCTCCAATCCGTCCTTGCGCGGCACGATCTGACCGTCCCCGACGAGAAGATCAAGGCTGCCGCCGAGCTCTGCTCCATCATATCGAGGGTCTACTCCTCCGCCGAGCGGGAGATCTATATCCACGCCGTGGCCGACCGCCTCTCCCTCAGTGAGGACAGCCTCCGCAAGGACGTGGAGTCTGCCATCCGCCGCAACGCCAAGGCGGGGAAGCAGCAGGAGAGCCAGCAGGCCCGACTCTCGGCCATGGGCATTCGGGATAAGGTCAACCCCGAGGCCGCGGGCAACATCCGTGCCGCCGCCGCTGAGGAGACCATTCTGGGACTGCTGCTGCTCTACGGCGAGCACCGCAAGGCCGTGGCTACGGGGCGGATCCCCCTGACCCGCGACAGCTTCGTCACCGCCTTCCACCGCAACGCCTTCACCGTCATCATGACGCTGGAGGAGTCCGACGGAGGCTTTGACTTCGCCCTCCTCGGGGAGTATTTCTCGGTGGAGGAAATGGGACGGCTGGCACGGCTTGAGCAGACGA
Organism: Eubacteriales bacterium; assembly: GCA_045592305.1. GTDB lineage: Bacteria > Bacillota > Clostridia > Oscillospirales > CAG-272 > CAMEON01. Next base: position 3,030 of record JAZNUO010000190.1, read on the forward strand.
GGAGAAGCCTATCCGAGAACGGCACCTCGGTGCTCCGCGCCGCCGCCGAGACGCTGGCGCAGGCCAAGGAGAGCCGCGCCGCCAAGGAGGCTGCCCCCGTGGACAGCATCCACATGATCATAGCGGGCAAGCGAAAGCGTCTGAAAGAGGATTCAAACGACAATCTGTAAACAGTAAGTTTAAAAATAAATCAACCGTTAAAATCCCGGGAGACGGGACAGAAAGGAAGCGCAGACACATGGAAAAGAAGAACCTGAACGTTGAGGAGCTCGACGAGACTATGGATAAGACCGCCCCCAAGGCAGAGACCGAAAAGACCGCCAAGATGAACGATCTGGTGGCCAAGGGCAAGAAGGGCAAGCTCTCCGAAAGCGATCTGGACGCTGTTTTGGAGGAGAATGACTACGATATTGACTCTTTGGACAAGCTCTACGAGTCTCTGGAGGACAACGGCATTCCGCTGCCCGAGCTGTCGGGCTCCGAGATGAGCGAGATCGAAAACGAGGTGGAGCAGTTCGGCAACAGCGAGAATATGCAGCGTATTCTGGAGCAGGAGGGTCTGGTGGATGACCCCGTTCGCCTCTACCTCAAGGAGATCGGTCGCGTCCCCCTGCTCACCACCGAGCGGGAGCACGAGCTGGCCGCGCGCATGGCCGAGGGCGACATTGAGGCCAAGAAGTCTCTGGTGGAAGCCAACCACCGTCTGGTGGTCTCCATCGCCAAGCGGTACGTGGGGCGCGGTATGTTCTTCCTCGACCTGATCCAGGAGGGCAACCTCGGTCTGATGAAGGCCGTGGATAAGTTCGACTACACCAAGGGCTACAAGTTCTCCACCTACGCCACGTGGTGGATCCGTCAGGCCATCACCCGCGCCATCGCGGATCAGGCCAGAACCATCCGCATTCCCGTCCACATGGTAGAGACCATCCATAAGGTGTCCCGCTACTCCCGCCAGCTCCTCCAGGAGTACGGTCGCGAGGCTACCGCCGAGGAGATCGGCGAGAAGATGGGCATGAGCGCCGAGAAGGTCCGCGAGATCATGAAGATCGCGCAGGATCCCGTCTCTCTGGAGACCCCCATCGGCGAGGAGGAGGACAGCCACCTCGGCGACTTCATTCAGGACGAGGACACCCCCGCTCCCGCCGACGCGGCCTCCCAGACCATTCTTCGCGAGGTCATCGAGCGCGAGCTCCACACCCTGACCCCCCGCGAGGAGCACGTCATCAAGCTCCGCTTCGGGCTCTACGACGGTCGCACCCGCACCCTCGAGGAGGTGGGTAAGGAGTTCGACATCACCCGCGAGCGTATCCGTCAGATCGAGGCGAAGGCTCTCCGTAAGCTCCGCCATCCCAGCCGCGCCCGCCATCTCAAGGGCTTTTTGGACTGATTTGTCCGTTTTGACGGTGATCTCTTGACCGCACCGCGGATTTTTTCGTGATTCGGCTCAATCCGTATTCTTGAAAAACGGCGGTTTGCACAACAAAATCGGCGTTTGCCACAATCTGCCTGAATTGAATTTGTGCCTTGTGTATCAAAAGGTCGGGGTTTTTCGGCGGGGTCATCCAAATGGGTCCTCCGAAAAACTTCCAATGTTCATAAGTGTTCAAAATTTTCACTTGACAGATTCACAAAAATAGTGTACAATATATAGGTATAAAACGCGCGCCCGCGCCATGCTTGGACGGGCACGAGCGCACAAGGAGGAACCAGTATGAACAAGAAGCTCGTATGCTTGACCCTGAGCATATTGATGTTGCTGACCTGCGTTTTCGCGAGCTGTACGCCCAAGACCTCTCCCGATGAGGAAGACGGTACGGTCGATAACAGCGCGAAGACCATTACCATGTGGGTCGTCACCGAGGACGAGACCACCGACGAGGCCAAGGAGGCCGTCAACGAGGCCTTCTCCAAGATCACCAAGGCCAAGTTCAAGACCAACGTGGTCATCCAGTTCTGCACCGAGGACGAGTATTACGAGAAGCTGGAGGGCGCCATCGAGGCTACCCAGTACGAGATCGAGCAGGAGGCTAAGTGCGCCAAGGAGCTGAGACAGTACATCAAGGCTCACAAGGGCGAGGGTAAGGACAACGCCACCCTGACCGCCGAGTTCTACGCCGCCCACCCCGAGTACCAGAAGTTCCAGAAGGTCGAGGAAGATGACGAGGACGAGGATGCCCCCGAGACCGAGGAAGAGACCATCAAGAACGAATTCGGTATCACCGAGATCAAGTACCCCGATCCCAAGGAGAATCAGGTGGACATCTTCTACCTGTCGGGCTACGATAAGTACATGGAATACTACGAGAAGGAGTACCTCTCCTCCCTGAGCGAGGAGCTGTCCACCTCTTCCAAGAAGCTCAACACCTACATTTCCTCCTCCCTTCTCAACGGTGTGCAGATCGAGGGCGACGTGTACGCCATCCCCAACAACGTACCGATCGGCGAGTACACCTACATGATGATCGACAAGGAGCTCTTTGACACCTACTACCAGAAGATCGACAAGGTCAGCTCGGTGCTGGATCTGGAGGTCTTTTTGAACGATGTCAAGAACTACAATGACGGTAAGACCCCCGAGGACGAAGGCTACGTGGTTCCCCTGGCCTCCACCTATGAGGAGTGTCTGAAGATGCTTTGCTGGTACTGGGATCTCTCCTACACCGACCAGTCCGTCTATCGGATGTATTACGACGAGGCCACCGGCCGCAACTACGTGCTGCAGCACCAGTACGAGGTTTCCATCGAAACCACCGACTCTGACGGTAAGACCTCTACCAAGAAGGAGACCCGTATCGCCGCTCTGGTTGAGGGCGAAGTCCTCTACAAGACCAACGAGGCAGGTCAGTTCGTGGATGCTGCCGGTAACGCCCTGAACTACCACTACGAGGCGGATGCCGAGGGCGGTTGGCTCTACGACAAGAAGAAGGATAAGTACGAGTATTCCGCCGCCGCCAAGGGCGCGCTCTATCTGGTGGATGAGAACGGCGATGCCGTGACCTCCGATAACGACAAGCGCGTCACCTTTGATGCCGAGACCGAACGTGACCCTGACGGTAACGTCCGTCCTACCTATTACTACGCCTATGACACCGAGTGCGAGTTCTCCATTCTGGGTACTATGATGAAGGACGCCTCTATCCGCACCCGCGGCGGTATCAATCTGGGCTTTAACGCTCTGTTCACCAACCCCGAGTATCACGAGCTCTTCGCTACCCTCAAGAATTACGAGTATCAGGAGTACTACGGTGAGGTCAAGGCCGGTCAGCGCGCCGCCGTTTCCTTCATGAAGGGTGATTCCCGCATCAAGGAGGCCTACGAGGAGAACGGCGTGTACGTCGGTGAGGACGGCAATGAATACTACGTCGTGATCGCTGAGTACCCCGAGGCAACCGAGGAGGAGCTGTACGGCAATATGTACGCCGTGTACGCCAACAGCAGCCACCTGGCCCGCGCCATGAAGGTCATCACCTACCTGAACACCAATCAGGAGCTTCGCGACCTGCTCCAGTACGGTATCGAGGACCAGCACTACGAGCGTAACGATGACGGCACCGTCAAGCTCCTCTCCAATGAGAAGTTCGGTATCTATCGTATGGATCTGGAGAAGACCGGTAACTGCTTCATCGCCACCCCCACCGAGGAGCTGGGCGCTGACGCTTGGACCTACGCCAAGAAGCAGAACAACGATTCTCTCATCAACCCCCTGCTGGGCTTCGACTTCAACAAGGCCACTGCAGATAGCGACTATAGTCTGGACGTTGCCCTGATCGACCGCATCAAGGAGTTGAACGCCGAGGCTCTGGCACTGATTAACGAGTGCACCAACAAGGAAGAACTCATGACCCTTATGAGCGATACCACCGACGGCTTCGTCCGCAAGCACGCCGCTTCCGCCGACCCCAAGCTCAGTAAGGCCACGAACAACGAATACGATCCCGATCAGCCTTTGGGTTCTGACGTTCCCGATCAGACTCCCGATACCTCGGGCAGCTCCCCCTATACCGTCTACCAGACGTGGCTGACCACCTACGGTTACGACGCCAGCGAGGAGGAGTGATCCTTTGCATGGGTTGACGAAACACCCAATCCAAACAAAAGGGCGGCCACGCTTGTGACCGCTCTTTTTGCATCAAACCCAAGGAGATTATACCATGTCCCCCAACCATACGCACCTGATCTGGGATTTTAACGGAACCATTCTGAACGATATGGAGCACGGCATCCGTTGCACCAACACCATGCTGGCCGTCCGCGGCTTGCCCGTGATCCCCTCGGTGGAGGTCTACCGCGAGGTCTTCGGCTTTCCTATCGACGCTTACTACCGCCGTCTGGGCTTCGATTTTGAAAAGGAGGACTACGATACCGTCCTCGCGCCTGAGTGGGTGGCCATGTATCTGGCGGGGGAGGGCTCCTGCGCCACGATTGAGGGTGCGGTGGAGACCGTCCGTCGGGTCAGAGCCATGGGCATTCCCCAGATCCTTCTCTCTGCCACCAAGATCGAAATGCTGACCGCCCAACTGGAACGGCTGGAGATCCTGCATGAATTTGACGAGGTCATAGGACTTGACAACATCCATGCGCGGAGCAAGAAAGCGCAGGCTATGGACTGGAAGCAGCGCCACCCCGATGCTCGTCCCCTTTTCATCGGAGACACCGAGCATGACGCGCAGGTAGCCGACGCGGTTCAAGGCGACTGCGTGCTGTTCGTGGGAGGACACCAATCCGAAAGCCGCCTGAAGGCCTGCGACAAGCCCCTGATCCATCGGATCGAGGAGATCATAAATTACCTGTAAGCGGAAATCAGCGCAAAAAACGGCAGACCAAACCCCGATGAAGGGCGGTCTGCCACTTTTCAACTATTCATACCCATCAATGGGTTTCATGGGCATAACCCCTTACTCCTTGACCTCGTATTCCAAGTGATGCCGCAGGGGCTTTTTGCAGCTCGGACAGTACACGAAGCCGCTGGGATACCAGAGACGGTAGCCCAAATGCTTGGAGCGGTATTCAAAGACACAGTGACAGTATTCGCACTCCACGCGGAAGAGCGGGTCCTTTTTCTCAACAATGCGGATGCCGTCCGCGGTGGACGCGCTGCTCGGCGCGGTGTCGGTTTTCTTGCCGCAATGGGGGCAGAAATTGGAACCGTCGGGGATCTGCTTGCCGCAGTACATACAGAACATAAGGTTTTCTCCTTGGGATCGTTGGCTTGATGCTTTATTATACCACGGTCGGGACGGTTTGTCAAGTCCGAGCGGGGACGCATGGGAAGAAAGCGAGGAAGGGAACAGGGGGCGAAGGAAAACGAGGGAAAATGTCGCCCGCAGAGGCTTAAGAAAATGGCAAAATCTCTTGACAAAACGGGGTGAATGTGATATAATACATAGGTCATAACGAGGTGTAGCGCAGGTGGTAGCGCGCCAGTTTCGGGTACTGGAGGCCGCGAGTTCGAGTCCCGCCACTTCGACCACAAGAAAAGGCAGGACATCGTCCTGCCTTTTCTTGTGGTCAAACGGTCGAGCGCGAGAAATCGCTTCAAGCCGCAAGCAGATTTCTCGTTTCTATTCTCTTCGTGCGGCTTGCCCCAGAGCTTGCTCGGCTGAGTTCAGAGTCCCGCCACTTCGACCAACAGAAACGGCGGGGCTTATCCCCGCTGTTTCCGTTCCCTACGGCTTTCATCCAAGAAAGGAGCAATTCCCATGAACAAAATTTTCCCATCTATGTGCAGTAAGCCGGAAAAATTCCAAATCATTGCCCTGATCCCCTGCTGGCTTTTGGTCTTTGTCCTGCTCCCCCAGTATATGCCCCTTCTGGGGCTGGGACTCTGGGAGGAATGGGAGACCAGCGTCTGGCTGGAGATCGGCTACCACGTGCTCAATGGCCTCGTCATGCTGGCGCTCATGTTCGTCTATCTGAAGGAAGAGTGGTTCATGGTAACAACCGATGTGGGGTATTACCTGAAGCACGTCGCGCTGACCGTGGGTCTGATCGTGAGCACCGTGCTTTTGTGGACGGGCATCCTGTTCATTTGCGGCTTCAAAATCGAGCATTTGCTCGAATGTCTTCCCGTGGCAGAGATGTCTGTCAGTCACACGCCCCTGTTTCTGGTGCAGCTCCAGCCCATCTTCGGCACCATTACCCTGTCTGTTTTCGCGCCCATCAGTATCTGCGCTTTGTTCTACTGCCTCGGCTTTGCGCCGGTATGCTACAGAAAGCCCTGGTTGGCCTACCTGTGCGTAGCCGCCATCACGTTGATCCCCTCCATCGTGGATATTCTCTGGCGGGGGGAAGCGGCGTTTGTGCTGACGGGGTACCTTGTCCATTTGCCCATCCATCTGCTGGCGTGCTGGTCCTACCAAAAGACGGACAACGTGTGGACCCCCATGATTTCTCTGGCGCTCACCAATCTGTTCCTGTCGATCACCCTCCCTGCGCTGCTGCTTTGGTAACTCCTACAAGGAATCAGGCAGGGTAACGCCCTGTCTGTGCGTCTTGGAAGCGGAACACCGATCGGAACCGCCCAACGGCGCGGAAGCCCCGCCTCCGAAGCATCATGCGATCATCCGTCATTTCACACAGAAAGGAAACCCCACCATGAAGCGCACCGCAAGCTACGATCAGTGGACGGATCCCGCCCTCCCCATGTCCGCGGACTACCACCGCATGAGCTACGCCCTGTACCGCTTCGACGGGGACTTCGGACGGGTGATCGCCACCCGAAACCCCGATGGCGGTCTGCTGGCGGAGGGGGACTACATCCAGGATCGCTTGGAGCTGTCCGACGAGGCCATGGCGTACATGACCGACTGCGACAGAAACCGCCCGCCCCTGTTCGTGCTGACCAAGGCGGGTCTGGGCATCCTGTCCAATCGCTACGGTCTGACGGCGGGAATGGGACTGTACCTCCATGTTCACACCCGTCCCGATTCGGGGGCGAGGATCCTCAACAGCGGCGCATTCGGGTACGGAAACGGCGCGGACTTTGGCGTCAGCGAGAAGATCAGAAGCATGGGCGCGGAGCTGCTGCCTCGGGACACGAATGCCTACTCCGCCCTGTTGGAGGCATGGCAAGGAGTGCTTTGGGGCGCGAAGCCCTTACTCAAAACCGAAAGCGACGGGAGCATCACCCTGACCGAGCTGCGGACGGCTATCCGTAAGCTGGCCGCCTTTGTGGGGGTGGAGCTCAGCTTCACCCTGCCCAAGCCCCCCGACGGCACCCTCCCGCATCCCCATACACGGGTGAAGTGCTACCGCCCCCTCATGACCGAGGGCTTGCTTTTGTGCCTCCTCACCGAAATGCGGACCCGCTCCGCCACCCGCGGAGGCGTATGCCGCTTCGAGCTTCCCGAAAAGCAGGGACGGGACGGCATGACGCTGACCCTTCGCTGCCCCGTGGATCCCTCCATGGACACCTCCGCCGAGCAGCTCCGTCAGATATGGCACAGCCACATGACCCGCGTGGGGGAGCAGGGCGGGATGGATGTGTGGTTTCCGCCCCAATGGCTGCCGCCTCGCGCTGACGGTGATCTTCCCGAATGGGCGGTCACGCTGGATCAGCTTCTGGACCCCTCGGTACTGGAATCCTCGGATCTCAAAGCGCGCCTCCGACTCGCCTACGGGGAGGGGAAGCACCAACCGCCCACGGGCGACGAAATCCTTTTCTCATAAGCACTCCAAACAAAAACGGCTACCCAACGGCGTGCACAGTTAGCGGCAAAATGAAAGTTCATTTACGCCGTTCCGAAATATTCCTCGCGGTTTGAACAACCGCGTTCCGCAAGCGGAAACGGAATATTTCCAAAACAAAGTGCAGACCGAACGGGAGATGTTCTTAGCGGGGAAATTACAAATCTGTTGACTATACGATTTATAAATTGATTCGCAGAAAACAAATAAATACCCCGACAGATTTTTGAAGGTCTGTCGGGGCTCATTTGTTCTGCTCGATAAATTGGAATTGGTCAAATTGTTCTTATCGGAAAAAGCATATAATTCTTTCCGTTCGATGGGCAAGTAAAGTCATGAACAGCACCCACCAAGGCGATGCTGTTTGCATTCATATAGTCCAGCACATCTGAAAAAGTGCTTTCACTTTCAACCTCCGCACAAAGATACTCATATCCAGGAATTGTCCATTTTGTCCATCCATCTGGTGCGTTTGCGTCATCAGTACATTCAATTCCAGCAAGGTATAATCCCTTGCTGAAGTTTTCTTCCCAAGGTTTGAAGGAATGGGAGCAATCAGACATTGCACCCCAAATACCAACCAAATTGCCATTTTCATCTTTCTTGGCTAATGACTGGACTTCGTTGAAATGAGAATTTGCATCCTCCCACAATTTTTGAATAAAGCCTTGGCCATCCAAGGTTGAGCCTTCTTTACCAATTACTGAGAACGAAGATTTTATTTGTTTTTCGATTATCATATGGCACCTCGTCAAATTCTTATTTGTCGTTCTGTTTTATCGCCAGTTTCGCCTTTGTATTACAAAGGCTTGGGCAAAGCCCATACCCCTATGGTTGCGCACATCCCAAGGCTCCCTCCGGGAGGGAGCTGTCACCGAAGGTGACTGAGGGAGAGTGCGTTCCCATAAAGTCAATCTAACCCCAAAGTCACGCAGGCTCCTTCCGTCACGGCTACGCCGTGCCACCGCATCCGCTTGCGGATGGCATCTCGGAGGGAGGCTTTTCGTTAGCCTCATTATAACACAAATCGGCAGAGAAAACAAGTTCTCTGCCGAAATTTTTGTGTCGGTCATTTCTCCGCTAAGAATGCACAGAGAAGCGGATAGCCGTTTTTTCTTTTCCTCAGAACAGGGGAGGCAGAATACCGAAGTAAGCCAGCGCGACCATGATAGCCACCTGCAACACGAAGATCACGGGGATGCCCACCATGAAGGACACGTGCTTGGTCTTGTGGCGGATGAGGTGCATGGTGATGTACATGGCCACCGAACCGCCGATAGCCGACCAGACGAACAGGGACTTCTCGGGAATGCGGAGCTTGACGTTATTCCGCTTGGAAATCTTTTTATCGTAGATGCAGACCGCGATGGAGCAGACAGAGATCACGATGACGTAAGCGAAGAAGATCAGCCAAAACGGGTGGATGGGCAGGTTAAGCATGGTGTTTTCTCCTTTTCATGTAGTGGGAGCGGGGTATATGTAAGGGCGTATTTCACGCCCTTATCAGGGGAAAATTACTTCTTGGCGTTGTCCTTGAGGGAAACCACCTGATTGTAGGTGTTCTGATTCTTGGTGTCCTTGCAGAAGTAACCGAAGCGGACGAACTGGAACCGCTCGCCGCCCTCGGCACCCTCCAGAGAAGGCTCCACCATCGCCCCTTCGATCTTGTGGAGGGAATCGGGGTTGAGGAAATCCAGATAGGTCTTGCCCTCGGGAACGTCGGCGGTGTTCTCGATGTTGAACAGGCGATCGTACAGCATCAGGGTGGTGGGACGGGCGTACTTGGCGGAGAGCCAATGGATGGTACCCTTGACCTTGCGGCCGTCCACGGGGGTGCCGTTCCCCGTCTCCAGATCGGCGGTGGCGTGGATGCACTTGATGCTGCCGTCGGGGTTCTTCTCGATCTCACCGCACTTGATGATATAACCGCCCATGAGGCGCACCTCGCCCTCGGGCTTGAGGCGGAAGAACTTGGGCGGAGGCACCTCGGCGAAATCGTCGGTGTCAATGTAGATCTCGCGGGTCATGGGCACCTCACGGCTTCCCAACTCGGGCTTCTGGGGGTGGTTGGGCAGGGAGATCATCTCCTCCTTGTCGGCGGGGTAGTTGTCAATGACTACCTTGATGGGGTGAGCGATGGCCACGCGGCGGAGGGCATTCTCGCCCAGATCGTCACGGACGCAGGCCTCAAGCTGACGGATGTCCACGGTATGGTCGGTGTTGGTCACACCAGCCTCTCGGACGAAGGTGAACAGGGCGTTCGGGGTGTAGCCGCGGCGGCGCAGACCCTTCAGGGTGGGCAGACGGGGATCATCCCAGCCGTCCACGTGACCCTCCTCCACGAGCTGACGGAGGTAACGCTTGGACATGACGGTGTAGGTGATGTTCATGCGACCGAACTCCCACTGGTGGGGCTTCTGGGCAAAGCCGATCTTCTCCACCACCCAGTCGTACAGGGGTCTGTGGTTGCGGAATTCGCTGGAGCAGAGGGAGTGAGTGATGCCCTCCAGAGCGTCCTGAATGGGGTGGGCGAAATCGTACATGGGGTACACGCACCACTCATCCCCCTGACGGTGATGGTGAATGTGCTTGATGCGGTAGATAACGGGATCGCGGAGGTAGGGGTTGTCTGAGGAGGGATCGATCTTGGCGCGCAGAGTGCGTGCGCCGTCCTCGAACTCACCGTTCTTCATGCGCTCGAAGAGCTCCAGATTCTCCTCTACGGAGCGATTGCGGTAGGGGGATTCCTTGGATGCCTGAGCGCGGTCGGTGCCCTTGTAGTCGGCCAGATCGTCCTTGGAGAGGTCGCAGACATAGGCATCGCCCTGCTTGATGAGCTGGACGGCGAACTCGTAGCACTTGCCGAAGTAGTCGGAGCCGTAGTACACGCCGCCCGTGGGGATGGCACCCAGCCACTCCAGATCCTCGCGGATGGAGCGGACGAACTCGTCGGACTCCTTGGCGGGGTTGGTGTCATCGTAGCGGAGGTTGAACAGACCGCCGTACTTGTTGGCCACGTCGGTGTTGACGCAGATGGCCTTCACCGAGCCAATGTGAAGGTAGCCGTTGGGCTCGGGAGGGAAGCGGGTGTGGATCTTCAGGTCGGGGTTGCTTACCAGATCCCCGTCAATGATGTCGTGAATGAAATTGGAATGCTTGACTTCGTTTTCCATGGTAGTACGGGGGGACGATTGAGGGAATCTTTTGAAAAGGATTCCCTCAAACTCCCTTCAAAACCTTTCGTAAGAATTATTGTATGACAGGAATATCAAATCATTTATTTGAAAGTTTTGAGGGGATCCAAGGGGAACTTTTTCCATGAACTGTTTGCAGTTCGGTTCCCCTTGGCGTTCTCCTCACATAAACTTGTCCAGACGGGCGAAGACCCTGTCCTTGCCCAGAAGCTGCATGACGGTGTAGAGATCGGGGGCGTTGAGCTTACCCGTCACAGCCAGACGGAGGAAGCCCGAGACGTCTGCCACGCTGCCCTTGAAGGCGGTGGGATCGGCCTTGTAGGCCTTCATATCGGCGGCGTAGCCCAGATCGGCGGCGATGATCTTCACCTTGTCGAACCACGCGGGCATCTCGTCGGCGGGATCGTAGGAGGCCTTGAAGGCGGTGATGGCGGCCTTCACATCGTTCAGATCGGTGCCCTCGGGGAAGGAGTCCTTGATCTCAAAGAGCTCATCGTAGAAGAAGTCCAGATAGGGGCGAACGTCGGTCCAGACCGTGAAGTCCTTGCGGGGCTTCTTGCCGCCGCGACCGATGGCGAAGATGGCCTTGGCATAGTCGGGATCGGCGGTCAGCAGTGTGTTCATCTCGGGGTCGTACTCGGAAGCCCACGCGGTGTACTTGGCGTAGACCTCCTCGGCGGTCATGCGGGAGAGGACGTTCTTGGACACGTCACCCAGCTTCCGGAAGTCGAAGAGACAGCCCGAGGCGGACATCTTCTTGATGCTGAAGGGAAAATCGGTGTAGGACAGGGTGGGGTTGGCGGCTCTCCACTCCTCGTAGTTGGAGTTCAGGAGGGTCAGCACGTATTCCGCCACCGCCTCGGGGGCGTAGCCCATCTTGGCGTAATCGTCCAGATTCGCGCCCATGTCGCGCTTGGAGAGCTTCTTCTTGTTGCCAAACTCGTCCAGACGCATGATCTGGGAGATGTGCATATACTTGGGAGCCTTGAAGCCCAGATAGTAGAAGAGCTGGAGGTGCTTGGGCAGGGAAGGAAGCCACTCCTCGCCGCGGATGACGAGGTTGGTGCCCATGAGGTGATCGTCCACGGCGTGAGCGAAGTGGTAGGTGGGGATGCCATCCGACTTCAGAAGCACGAAGTCCTCATCGTTGACGGGCATCTCCAGCTTGCCGCGCACCAGGTCCTGGAAGGTGATCTTCTTCTCCCCGTCGCCGTCGGACAGCAGGCGCAGCACCCAAGGATTGCCCGCAGCCAGATTTTGCTCCACGTCCTCCATGGTGAACTCGCGGCGGGACAGCATCTCGGCCCGTCTCGCGGCGGCCTCGGCCTCCCAGTCCACGTTCTTGATCTCGGCCTTTTTGTCGGTCTGCTTCAGGGCCTCCAGCTCCTCCTCGGTGGTAAAGACGGGGTAAGCCTTGCCCTCGGCCACCAGCTTTTTGGCGAATACGTGGTAGAGGGGGGCGCGGAGACTCTGCTTGTAGGGGCCGTAGTCACCGATGTCGGTCACTTTGCCGTCGGGACCAAGAATCGCGCCCTCGTCAAAGCGGATACCGTACCGCTCCAGCGTGGTGATGAGACCCTCGGCGGCGCCGGGCACCTCGCGCTTGGCATCGGTGTCCTCAATGCGGAGGTAGAACACGCCCCCCGACTGGTGAGCCAGACGCTCGCCCACCATGACGGGGAACAGACCGCCGAAGTGGACGAAGCCCGTGGGGGAGGGAGCGAAGCGTGTCACCTTAGCCCCCTCGGAGAGGATACGGGCAGGGAACCGCGCCTCGCAAGCCTCGGGGCTCTCGGTCACGTGGGGAAAAAGCAGATCAGCTAACTTTTGGTAATTCATATCCATAGGTTATGTCATCCTTTCGGAAAATATCAATGGGGAAAATTCGGGGGGAATCTTAAGACCCGTCCGAAAAAATCATGATGAAATAAAGGCTTTGGGGATTCTTAAGCCGTCGGAGTCCCCTCCCCTACAAATACATGGTGTTGTCCAGCGCCTTGGACAGGGTGTTGCTATCGCCATGACCGGGGTAGATGGTCAGCCCGCCGTCAAGGTTCCGCAGACGCTTGAGCGATTGCCGCATGGCCGCGTAGCTGCCGCCCCAGAGGTCGCACCGCCCGATGTTGTCGGCAAAGAGGGTGTCGCCCGTGAACATCACGCCCTCGGACGCGCAGAGATAGCAGACCGAGCCGGGGGAATGACCGGGGGTATGGATCACGGTGAAGGTAGCGCCCCCTACCTTGATCTCGTCGCCGTCACGGAGAAGAACGTCGGCGTCCTGCCACACCCGATCCTGACCGAAGAAGAAGGAGAAGCCGTTTTTCTGTCCGTCGGAGAGCATGGGCGCGTCGGACTCGTGGATACAGACCTTCAGGCGGGGCTCAGCCTGCCTGAGCGTGTCCACCGACATGATGTGGTCGAAGTGACCGTGGGTCAGCAGAATACCCACGGGGGTACAGCGATCCTCGCGGAGTCTGCGGAGAATGGCGGAGGCCGCGGCGGAGGGGTCTACGATGAGTGCCTCGCCGCCGTCCTCGATCAGATAGCAGTTGGAGCCGTAAGAGCCGGGGAACAGGTTGACGAGCTTCACAGGGCGCAGCCTCCTTTCGTGACGGGACACACTTCCCACTTTATTCATTCTATTATTATAGCACAAAACCCCCGCATTGTCTATATCTTTTGCAAAAAATCCCTCCGGAAAGCAAAAAAATCCCCCCGCGGATGCGGGGGGATGACGTGCTTTTGCGCGGAGAGCGGAGAGATTACTTCTTCTCTTCCTTCTCGTCCAGGAAGTACTGAGAGTAGATGGTGTTCGCGGTCTTGAAGAGATCGAACTCAACGTAAGCGCACTCCTTGCACTCGGTGAACTTCAGCTCGGAGAAGTTGGCGGTGACGTATGCCCTGCCGGCCTCGAGGTACTTGCTGTAGCCGCTGATCCTGCTCTTCTGGAAGCTCAGGACGTTGTAGTAGTTGGAGGAGGTGCCCTTGAGCTTCTTGGAGGTAACGGTGGCGTTCAGGTTAAAGACCACGGGGATGATGGGCATATCGGTCATCAGGATACCCTCGGCGGCGCGGAGATCCTCGGCGCGGTTGGCCACGGTCTTCTCAGCGTAGATCTTCTCCATCAGGGTGTTGTACTCCTCGCTGTCATAGCCCGTGATGTGGGGGGTCAGGAGATACTCGTCGGGGTTAGACATATCCATACCGCGACCCGAGAAGGGCTTGGCGAAGGGAGCCAGCATGGCGAAGGGATCGGCGGAGAGAGCCACGTAATCAAAGATGATGGCCTGGAAGGTACCGGCGCGCAGCTCCTCGGCGTAGAGATCGTCACAGATATCCGCGGGGGTAGACTCGGTGTACTTGTAGTAGTCGTTGTTCTCGATGGTGCCGATCTTCTTGACGGAGACGTTAAAGCCCAGAGCCTTCCAGTTCTCCACGATGATGTCGGCGATGGCGCACTGCACCTCGTCATAAGCGGGCGCGGTCAGCTCGAAGGTGTACTGGGAGGGCTTGATGCCTGCCTCGGTGAGCAGGGAGGCGGCCTTGGCGGCGTCGGTGCTCAGGTAATCGTAGGTAGCGGTGCAGTTGTCGCGGAACATAACCTTGCGGTCGCCGGACTCAAAGACACCGGTGGGAACCAGACCCGTAGCTGCCCGGGCGTAGACGACGGCATCCACGATGGCGTTACGGTCGATGGCCAGAGACAGAGCCTGACGGACCTTAGCGTCGGCAAAGAGCTTAGCGCCCTCCTCGGTGCCGTTGTCCACAACGGCGTTCTGATTCAGGTAGATGGAGTTGGTGGAGAAGGACTTATCCGCGATCTCCACGTCGGCGGCGATGGAGCCTTCCTTACGGAGAGCCAGAGGCACGTCGGCGATGTACATGACCATGCCCGCGTCGTACATAGCGGTAAGCTGCTCGTCGGTGAGGGAGCAGTCCACGGTGATCTTGTAGGGGGTGACTGACTTCTTCAGACGATCCTCCTCGTTGTCGCGGAAGTAGTAGATGTTGCGCTCCAGCATGAAGTCGGTGACGGTCTGAACCTTACCGACCTGACCGACCTTGTCGAAGCCGTTGGGATCCTTGTACTCGTGGAGAGCGTCGAAATACTTCTCGGAATCCGAGAGCTTCATGTTGATACGTCCCAGCTTGAAGGGACCGCTGCACACCATGGTGCCGGGCTTCTTGGCCCAGTCATCCGACTTGGAGACGATATCGTCACGCAGGGGGGCGAGGGCAAGGCTGGTGAGGTTGAGCATGAACTGATCGTAGTCGATCTTACCCTCAAAGTTGATCTCCAGCATCTGCTGCTCGGCGGGATAAATGCCCACGTCATCGATGGAGGCATCGCCCTCCTTGGCGGCGCGCGCGTTCTTGATGTCAAACAGAAGGGACGCGGCCTCGTAGTTGGCATCCACCTCAAGGAGACGCTTCCATGCGAAAACAATGTCGTTTGCGGAAACCGCGGTACCGTCGGACCAGTTGGTGTCCTTGAGGTAGAGCTGCATGGTGTACTCACCTGCCGCCTCGTTCTCTTCAATGATGTACTCCTCAACGAGGGACTTCCTGACCTTTCCGTTCTCATCCAGCTTAAACAGGGTGTCGAACATCAGGCTGACCACGTTGGCCAGAGCGTCGTTGGTGTAAGCCTTGACGGGATCCAGATCGTAGACGTTATCGGTCAGGTACGCGGTGATGTACTGACCCTTGTCCTCTTCCTTCTTGGTCTTCTTCTTGCTACTGCTCACATCACAGCCCGCGAAGGCCAGGGAAGTAAGCAGGGTGGCGGCACAAAGAAGCAACGCAAAGATACGCTTCATCATGGTTGGGTATTTCCTCCTTGTTGTGCGGTGCCTCCAAAACGGCTTGGGGACACGTGTACAGTTTACTCACACTATTATACCATACAATCCCCTGTGAATCAATAAGCAAAAGAGCATATTTTTCAGTTTTGGACGGTTGCACAACCGCGACGCTTCAAAACTGTGCATTTTGACCACGGAAAAAGGGCGTTTTTTGCTTTCGGTGTATAAGTTTTTTTCGCCCGTGGAACACTACGTCCCAAAGGGCTTTCCAAGGCCTCCCGAATCCCTCAAAATGCCCCGAAAGGAGGCTCCCATGACCCTCAAAACATCCCCTCACCCCCCGCTGTCCGCCTATATCCGTACCGAC
>JAZNUO010000191.1:0-4036 GCA_045592305.1 Eubacteriales bacterium
ATGGAGTTGTCTTCCTAAGACCGCTTGGCCTCCGACTTTGTGGTGATCGGCATCGGCTCCTACGTGGTCATTCTCCAGAAGTTCACCGACATTCTGGCGGAGGAGGAGGAGAAGATGGTCATTCGTCCCTTCGCCACCATCTGGCTGTCTCTGGGCTGTCTGTTCGCTTACTTCGTGCTGATCTCCCTGTACGGCAAGGTCAAGGAGCGGCAGAAGGAGACGGTGGCCATGGTGCTCCTCTTCCTCGTTTGTATCGAGGTCTTCCTCTCGGGCTCCTCGGATATGCACCAGCTTGACAAGGACGTGACCTTCTCCAAGTATTCCCGCTACAACAATATGATCGACACCCTTCGTCCCATTACCGACACCATCCACGAGTATGACGATGGGTTCTACCGCATGGAAAAGACCTACTTCCGCAAGACCAACGATAATTTCGCCTTGGGTATCAAGGGTCTTTCCTGCTCCACCTCTACCCTCAACCGCGACACCATTGATTTCCTGCGGAGCATGGGCTACGCTTCCCGCTCCCACTGGTCGAGATACCTGGGCGGCACCCCCGTCAACGATTCTCTCCTGGGTATCAAGTACCTCATTACCAACGAGGACGAGTCCGACTACTACGGCCCCGCCCTGTTCACCCGCGAGGACTACGGCTACGATGAGGACTACGAGCCCAACGGAGACTACAGCGTCTACCTCAACGAGTTCGCCCTGTCCTTTGCCTACGGCGTGGCCGACGGCTGGCTGGCCTTTAACTACGAGGAATACGATAACCCCTACGACCGTCTCAACGCCATGATTACCGTCATGCTGGGGGAGAGCGAGACCGTAGAGGTCTTTAAGCCCGCTACCCAGAACGGCGACCCCGAAACCGTCAACGTCAAGACGGGCACTGCTGACGGGCACGATTCCTTCAAGGTGGACGATAAGACCAAGGCCGCTCTGCTCTACTACGATTACACAGTTCCCGCCGACACCGAGCTGTTCTTCTTCTACCCCAACCGCTATCTCCGCGAGGTCAAGCTGGCGGTCAGCGACAAGAGCGGCGGTCAGAGCGCGAGCTATACGGGTAAGGGCACCTTCGGCGGTGGCGAGACCAACCGTATCGTCTCTTTGGGGGAGTCCGCCACGGGCAAGCTCTACCTGAAGGTGGAGACCGACAACGACTCCAACAACCTCTACGTCATCCCCAAGGACTCCTATATCTACTACATTGATATGGAGACCTTCAAGGACGCCTTCACCCGTCTGGGGAAGACCCAGTTTGTCATTGATTCCGAGTCCACCGACAGTCACCTGTTCGGTACTGTCACCACCGATACCGACCGCCAGCTCATGTTCACCTCCATTCCTTACGATGAGGGCTGGAACATCTACGTGGACGGTCAGCGTGTGGAGCTCTACGAGGCCAACAACGCTCTGATCTCCTTCTACGTGGAGGGCGCGGGCGAGCATACCGTTGAGATGCGGTATATGCCCGCCACGGTCGCCTTGGGTATAGGGGTTTCGGTCATCAGTCTCGTCGTCTTTCTTGTGATTCTGCTCCTGTATCCCTTCATGAAGAAGATTCCCTACCTCCGCCGTCTGGTCATCATCGAGGGGGAGGAGCTTCCCGAGCTGGCCACGGCTGAGTACCGTGCCGAGATCGAGGAGGGGGACATCGGCGCGCCCGAGAAGGATCGGGACGTCATGACCGAGGCAGAGTCCGCCAAGTACGGCAGGGTTCGTCCTGCCGAGCCCGAAAAGAAGCCCGCGCAGAGCGATAAGGCTCCCCAAAGCAAGACCGCGCAGAGCGATAAGGCTCCCCCAAGCAAGGCTCCTCAATGCAAGGCTCCTCAAAGCAAGGCTCCTCAAAGCAAGGCATCGGGCAACCATTCGAAAAAGGGCGGTAAGAAGTAACCGCCGTATGACGGATATCCGTTCAGGGGTCGTTCTACAATCAGCGCGACCCCTGTTTTCAAAGGAGTTTCTATGTACTACTACATCAAAGGCGAGCTGGTCGCCGCTACCCTGAATATGGCCGTGGTGGACGCGGGGGGCGTTGGTTACAAAATGACGGTCAGCGAGAACACCTACCGTTCCCTCCCCCGCCGCGGGGACAAAAATCCCGTGGTGACTCTCTACACCTACTTATCCGTTCGCGAGGACGGCATTGAGCTCTTCGGCTTTTGGAGCGAGCGGGAGCTTTCCTCCTTCAAGATGCTGATCTCGGTATCGGGGGTGGGTCCCAAGGCGGCTATGGCGATCTTGTCCCTGCTGACCCCCGAGAAGTTCGCCTTGGCGGTCTGCACCGAGGACAAAAAAGCCATCTCCAAGGCAAACGGCGTGGGTCCCAAGACCGCCGCCCGCATTATTCTGGAGCTGCGGGACAAGCTCATGAAGGAGACCTCCATCGACGAGGATCTCTCTGCCGCCGTGCTGGATCACTCTGCCGAGGCGGCGGGCGCACCCGCGAGAGGCAAGACCTCCGAGGCCATGGATGCCCTTCTGGTGCTGGGCTACACCCGCGCCGAGGCACAAAACGCCCTCAAGGCCATTGATACCCAAGCGTTGTCCATTGAGGACATCATCAAGGAAGCCCTGAAGAAGCTGATGAAAAGTTAAGGTGCAAGTTTGAAAGATAAATCTTTCAAACAGCGTTTTGTGGCTTTCGCCATCGGAGCGATGGCGATTTTGCGTAGCAAAACCAGCCCCAATTCCGCAAGAAAGGAAGCTTTCGCATGGCGAAAGCCATGGTCATAAATATGAAGGATTTTGAAGTTGATTTCGACTTTACCGAGGAACGAGGCGACACCGACTACGAGAACCGCATCGTGACTCCCTCCTACGAGGCGGGGGACGAGGCCGAGGTCTCTCTCCGTCCCCGCCGCATGGAGGAATACATCGGCCAGGACAAGGCCAAGGAGAATCTGAAGGTCTACATCGAGGCCGCCCGTATGCGGGGAGATTCTCTGGATCACGTTCTGCTCTACGGCCCTCCCGGTCTGGGTAAGACCACCCTCTCGGGCATCATCGCCGCCGAGATGGGGGTGAATCTGCGGGTGACATCGGGACCCGCCATTGAAAAGCAGGGGGATCTGGCGGCACTGCTCACCAACCTCAACGCGGGTGACGTGCTCTTCATCGACGAGATCCACCGCCTGCCCCGCATGGTGGAGGAAATCCTCTACCCCGCCATGGAGGATTTCGCGCTGGACATCATCATTGGCAAGGGTCCCGCCGCGAGATCCATCCGCATTGATCTGCCCAAGTTCACCCTGATCGGCGCGACCACCCGCGCGGGTCAGCTCACCACTCCCCTCCGCGACCGCTTCGGTGTGCTTCTGAAGCTGGAGCTCTACACCCCCGAGCAGCTCTCCGAGATCGTCAAGCGCAGCGCCTCTATTCTGGAGATTCCCATTTCGGAGGACGGCGCGCTGGAGATCGCTTCCCGCTCCCGCGGCACGCCCCGTATCGCCAACCGCCTGCTCAAGCGTGTCCGTGACTTCGCCATGGTGCGGGGCAAGGCGGAGATCGACGAGGAGGTGGCCATGTACGCGCTGGATCGCTTGGAGATCGACGAGCTGGGTCTGGACAACACCGACCGCCGCATGATGGAGGCCATCATCAGCTTCTACGGCGGAGGCCCCGTGGGTCTGGATACCCTCGCCGCCACCATCGGCGAGGAGGCCATTACCATTGAGGACGTGTACGAGCCTTACCTCATGCAGTTGGGCTTCATCCAGCGCACCCCAAGGGGCCGTTGCGTGACCCGTCTGGCCTACGAGCATTTAGGGCTCAAGCCTCCCGCATCGAGGCAGACCAAGGAGGCGCAGGATCAGCTCAAGCTTTTTGAGGAGGATGGCGGCGAGTAAGCCAACATACGAAAATACCCCATCGGGCATGGATTTCCCGATGGGGTTTTCTTGTGGAAATTCGAATCAATGGGGGGCGAGCCGACGCCACGGCGGATTGTGACGCGGGGCATCGCCCTCGGTCATACCGTCCTCTGTCTCCGCTCTTGGGAGCAGGGAGTCACGTGAGGGCGCGGAGG
>JAZNUO010000192.1:0-2111 GCA_045592305.1 Eubacteriales bacterium
CTCCCGTGGAGCTGAAGCTTCCCTCCGTCGGCGGGAAATCCATGCTCCGCTCGGCGGGGCGGGGAGTCTGTACCCTTGACCGCTCGGGACTGACCTACCGCGGCGGGGTGGACGGCAAGGAGACCGAGCTGTTCTTCCCCATAGGTGAGATCTACCGTCTGCTCTTCGGGGCGGGGGAGGATTTTGAGGTCTACGCGGGTGAGACTATCCACTACTTTATTCCGAAGGAACGCCGCTCCTGCGTGGAGTGGTATATGGCCTCGGCCATTCTCTATGACCTGTGGGTCGAGAGGCAGGCAAACGAGGCCGAGCTTTGCAAGGAGGCGAGCACATGAGCGCAAGACCCACGGCCAAATCCCGAAGGGAAAAGGCCTTCGCTACCATAAATATTCACTCCTTTGTGACCGTTGTGGCCGTGCTTTCGGTGGTGCTGATCCTCTGCGGCACGCTCTCCTACCTTGTTCCCACGGGCTCCTACGAGCGGGATGAGGCGGGGCAAATCATCATGGGCACCTATGAGGAGGGGGAGGTGAACGGCATCGCCCCTTGGCGGGTTCTGACCGCTCCCTTCCGCGTGTTCTTCAAGGACGGCGGTATCACCGTAGTCATGATCTGCCTGTTCCTTCTCATCATGAGCGGTATCTTTAATCTGCTGGAAAAGACGGGCGGCGTCAAGGTTTTTATGAGCCGCGTCATCCGCCGCCTCGGCAGCCGTCATGCGCCGGTTATTTGCGTGACGGTGCTGATCTTCATGCTCTTCGGCAGTTTTTTTGGTATGTACGAGGAGCTGATCACCCTGCTTCCCATTATGATTATGTTCATGCTCTCCTTGGGGCTGGACACCATGATGGGTCTGGGGGTGTGTCTGATGGCTTCTTGCTTTGGCTTTTCGGCGGCCATTACCAATCCCTTCTCGGTGGGTCTTGCCTCTGAGGTGGCGGGGATCGCCCCTGCTGACGGCGCGTGGCTCCGCATTCTTTTCTTTATCCTGACCTACGCCATGCTTTGCGGATTCCTCCTGCTCCATCTGCGCAGGATCCGTAAGAATCCCACCGCTTCCCTTACCTACGGACAGGATCTGGAAAGGCGGTCGCGTGGGGAAACCGCCGACACCCGCGCCGAGGGAGGCGACAAGGTGTTCCGCGCCTTCGCGGTGTTCTTTGGACTTCAAGCCGCCGTTCTGATCCTGATCGCCTCTGTCCGCGCCATTTCGGGTTACGCTATCCCCATCCTGGCGGTAAGCTTTCTGGCTTCGGGTATTGCGACGGGACTGGTGGTCTGTGAGAGGAAGCGAGACGTAGCCAAGCATATCGTCAAGGGAATGGCGGCCATGCTTCCCGCCGTTCTGATGATCGCTCTGGCCTCTGCGCCCAAGCTTGTCATGAGCGAAAGCGGGATTCTGGACACCGTCATGCATCATATGCTCTCGCTGCTGGAAGGGCGCCATCCCGCCGTCGCCATCCTGTTGGTGTACGCGCTGACTCTTTTTTTGCAGGTTTTCATCAGCTCTGCCTCGGCTAAGATCTTTCTCATTATGCCCATTATCCTGCCCGTGACCCAAGCGTTGGGCTTGTCTCCCAATCTGGTCATTCTGGCCTACTGCATGGCCGACGGATTTACCGACGTGATCCTGCCCACCAATCCCGTTCTCCTGATCGGACTCTCCATGGTGGGGGTTTCCTACGGAAAGTGGCTCAAGTGGACGTGGGTCTTACAGCTCGCTCTGTTGGGTGCTTCGGTTGGCGTATTGCTGTTCGGGGTCTGGATCGGGTATTGAAAATTGGGGTTTATCGGGCAGGGGCCCTGCCCCTCCACCCCGCCAAAGGGACTTTTGGAAAAGTCCCTTTGGAATCTTCAAAACTTTCAATAAATCATTGATAAATAATGTTTTTTGAAAGTTCTTGAAGGGAGTCCAGAGGGAAACTTCTTTCAAGAAGTTTCCCTTTGACGTTCCCTCGCCCCTGCCCGACAAACCCCAATTTGAAGATCGGCTGAACAGTTACGATAGAAAATTCCAAAGCCCGAGGAGGTACTCTCATGGAACTCTGGACACCCGCTCATATCCGCACCCTGCTGCCCTCCATCGGGGTGATGCTGATCCTTTGCGCCGC
>JAZNUO010000193.1:0-4136 GCA_045592305.1 Eubacteriales bacterium
TACAAAAAACCTATTGACAAGTCCCTCTGTCTGTGCTATAATGACTGTGCTATAGCAAGTATCACAGTTGGAGAATTCTCATGATCGTCATTGACCACAGCAGTAAGACCCCCGTCTACGAGCAGATCAAGGTGCAGATTCTGTCCCTGATCACCTCGGGGGTCCTGTCCCCCGGCGACAAGCTCCCCTCCCTCCGCACCCTCGCCGCCGATCTGTCCCTCAACTTCAACACCATCAAAAAGGTCTTTGCCCAGCTTGAGTCCGACGGCGTGATCATCACGGTGCAGGGCAAGGGCTGCTTTGTGGCGGACACCGCAAGGGACAACCCCGCCATACTGGATAAAGCCGAAGCCGCTTTGAAAGAGGCGATGGCGGTGGCCCGCGCCTCGGGGGTGAGCAAGGAGCAGGCGGAGGCCATTTTGGCGGAGGTGTTTGGAGAGGCAAAGTAAACGCCAACGTCGAACTATATCTCGCCCCCGACAGGGGGCATATCGATCCGCTCGGGAAACCCGAGCGGAATATCGAGTGTGACGAGAAACGTCGCACATATCGAACGCCGTAGGCGTATATCGACCATGCTCCTTTTGTCGATATGCACGGCGGACAAGTCCGCTGTGCTCGATATACCGCGGGGCTTTCGCCCTCGCGGTTCGATATGCCGCATGCGGCTCGATATGCGCCCTTGGGGCGCGTGCCCCCTTATTCTCTTTTCCGCAAACAGTTCACAGAAAGGAACCTCCCATGATCGAGATCAACCACGTCACCAAAGCCTTCGGGGACAAGACGGTGCTGGACAATATCACCGTCACCGTCGCCGACGGCTCCATATACGGCCTTGTGGGCTACAACGGGGCGGGTAAGACCACCCTCTTGAACCTCATAGCGGGACTGTATGCCCCCGACAGCGGCAACATCACCGCCGACACCGAGGACGGCAAGCTGGCGGTCTACGGCTCGGAGCAGGTGCGCCGCGACCTGTTCCTCATCCCCGACGACCCCTACATCCTCCCCCAAGCGAGCCTTACCACCATGGCGGCCTTCTATCGGGGCTTTTACCCCAATTTTTCCATGGAGACCCTCGGGAGACTCACCGAGATCTTCGGTCTCGACCCCAAAAAGAAGCTCAACGGCTTCTCCAAGGGCATGAAGCGGCAGGCGGCCATCATTTTAGGGCTGTCCTCCCGCGCCCGCTACCTCCTTCTGGACGAGAGCTTTGACGGTCTGGACCCCAACATCCGCATGACGGTCTGCGACCTCCTCATGGAGTACATGGCCGAAACGGGAGCCACCGTCATCATGGCCTCCCACAACCTCCACGAGATCGAGCACATCTGCGACACGGTCGGTATGATGGGCGGCACTCACATCGTCTATAGCTGTGAGATCGAGGCCATCAAGGAGCGTTATACCCGCATCCGCGCCGCCTTTGACCGCGACGTGGACGAGACCGCTCTGGCGGGAGTCACCTACGGCGAGCTGAATGCCTGCGGTAAGGTGCTCTCCTTCGTCAGCGAGACCCCCGCCGATACGGTGGAGGCCGCCCTCCGCGCCTACGGCGGGCTTTGCCTGTTCGAGACCTACCCTCTGTCGCTGGAGGAGGTATTCAAGTATGAAATGAAGAAGGGAGGAAAGAGCTATGACATCGAAGGACTCTTTGGCAGTAAAGCGTAAGTTCCATCCCTTGCTCCACGAAATTTTGTGGACGGCCCGCCGTTACTGGTGGGTAGCCTTTGTGGGGATGCTGCTCTTCTCCTTCTTTACCTTCATCGGGAAGAGCTTGGAGGGTAACGAGACCGACACCTTCACCCTCATCATGGAGAACTTTGAGCTCACCATTCACATCGCGGCGGTGGTCTACGGTGTGTTCGCCGCCTTCTGTCTGTTCCGCTTCCTCTGGAGCAAGCGGGAGAGCACTCTCTACCTCGCGGTAGGCACCTCCCGCCCCAAGCAGTTCATCCTGCGCTACCTCTTCGGCTTTGTGTCCACCGCGCTGGGCATTCTGGTTCCCTTCCTCATCACCTACTGCCTGGAGTTCAAGGAGGTGGGGGACGATTACTTTGGTCTCTGCGCCCACTACACCACCGTTTTCGTAGTGAGCCTGCTCCTCATCGCCCTGCTGACCTACACCCTCTGCGTGCTGGTGTCGGTGCTGTGCGGTCATTTCCTCTCGGCCCTCCTGACCGCCGCGGGTGTTCTGGCCGCTCCCTACGCCCTTTTGTGGGGAGTCCAGACCATGCTGGGCTTTTACCTCTTCGGCACACCCCTGTCCACAAGGCTGCTGACCGACCACCTCGGCGCGGGGCTGTTCACCATGTACGAAAAGCAGCTCTACTACGCGCGGTTCTCCAAGCTCCTCTTGGATCGCTACGCCGTTATCGCCGACAGCGACGGTATTACCCTGGCTGAGCGTTACAAGGCTGAGATGGCCACCCTCCCCGTGGCAAGAACCACCCTCCTGTTCGTCCTCATGGCGGTTTTAGCCGTCCTCGCAGGCTTCGCCTACTGCCGCCGTCCCGCCGAGCACGCGGGCAAGGCCACGGTTCACCCCCTCCTGTCCCATACGGTGGCCATCGCCAACGCCCTCTGTGTCGCCGCGCTGGTGCTGAAGCTGAAGGCCCCCGCCGAGGGCGCTCTCGGCACGGTCATCCTCACCGCTCTGTTCATTCTGGCTCTCATGGTGGCCGCCGCCCTCCTCCGCTGGATCCTCATCCGCGACCTGAAGGGCGTGGTGAAGCACTACCCCATCCCCTGCGGTGTGGGAGCCGTCGCTCTGGTACTGACCATCCTCTTGAGCACGGGCTGGTTCGGGTATTCCTCCTATACCCCCGATCCCATGGACGTGCAGTCGGTGACCGTCACCTATAACCAGAACGTCACCCTCCTCCGCCACTTGGGGCAAGGCAGCTTCTCCCGCGGGTGGGCTGATACCAATGGAGCCACCATGTCGGGCTTTGGCGACGGCGAGACCTTCTACGACTTCCTCTACATCTACGGCTTCGACCTGAATGAGAACAGCCTCCCCGTCCTGACCCTCTCCGAAGATGTCGAGATCGTCCGCTCCATCCACGAGGCCATCATCGCCGAGGGACGGCAGACCTATACGGGCAAGCCCAGCGACGGCTTCACTGATACCGTCGTGCCGGTCTACTACAAGATCACCTACACCCTCAAAAGCGGCAAGACCGTGGCGCGCTACTACCCCTACCTCACCCTGACCGCTCTGGAGGAGACGGTGAAGGCTGAGGACACCTGGGGCATCCGCGAGGAGAGCGCCGCGTCCCTCGCCGACAGGGGCTTCATCGAGGGCAACGCCTTTGAGTTCGGCGATCCCTTCTTCGCGGATTTCACCGCCGTGACCCTTTCGGAGGAGGATCGTAAGGCTCTGGCCGCCGCCATGGATATGGATCGCGCCCTGCAAACCTCGAACGCCCGCTACTTCTCGGGAGAGGAGGAGGATCGGGTCATCGGCATCATCCGCGCCCGCATGATCTCGGGTGAATCCACCATTTTTGGTACTCACCCCCACGACCGCAAGTACCAGACCTACTACGTCACCTCCGCGTGGGAAAACACCCTGGCCTTTGTCCGTGAAAAGGGTCTGGATGCCTACTTCACCGCCGAATACACCGTCACCGACGTCCGCTACCAGAGCTATACCCCCCGCTTTATGCTCAGCAGCTACGGTATGGGCGGCTCCCACGTCTTCTTCTCCTGCGAGGACACGGTGCAGATCATCCTGCCCGAGCATTTCGATCGGGACGACATGGTAGCCAGCGTGACCCGCGCCACCGACCCCGTCCCCGCCGAGGATTGGAACGCGTGGCTGAACGCCTCCCGTCCCGTCGCCCTCATGACCCGCCCCGGCCGCATGGTGCAGATCATCCTCACCAATGAGAAGGGCGAGACAAAGCTGGTGACGAGGTATATCTACGAGGCGGATATACCGCAGTAAGGTAAGATACAAGATACGTGCCGAGCAAAGCTCGGCAGATACGAGATACAAGATATGGTTGCGGAGCGGTATGCTTTGCGCCATATCCTTGTATCCCGTATTTTTGTTTTTTAGGACACTAAACCATCCAATACAGCATCCCATAACGGAACGGGTCGTTTTTCAAATTGGGGTTTGTAGGGGA
>JAZNUO010000194.1:0-9638 GCA_045592305.1 Eubacteriales bacterium
AAAAATCTTTTCAGAAAAGGGAGGGATTCCTACCCCAAGGTCTCTGCCTTGCCTCGTGGAGCGCAGCAGATCACGGAGAGGGGTGATTGGCTTGGGGATTGGCGGTGTGACTCGTGCGGTATTCATGAGGCGTCACCCCCATGATCTGCTTGAAGCTGCGGTTGAAGCTGCTGTGGGTGGTATAGCCGCATTTGGTGGCTATGCAGAAAATGTTATCATCCGTATTCCGCAGCAAATAGCAGGCACGGTCAATTTTGATATTTCTTACGTAATCCGAATAGGAAATGCCGGTGTGCTTAAAGAACATTCTGGAGAGATAGGACTCGTTGTACCGCAGCTCCTCCGCGAGATCGTGAAGGGTGCAGGGCTTGTCCACGTTGTTTTCAATAAAAACGAATACGTCACTCAAGAGCTTCATGCTCCCCGAAAAAGTGTCCTTGACCGAGAAGTCCAGCTCCTGATAGAACAGAGAGCACAGCGTATACAGAAACCCTTTAACAGACGCAACGTCACTTTTGCCCTCCATGTGCAGGAAAAGCTCCCGATACAGGAGCGGCACGTCGTGGAGGACGGGGGAGCGGAGAACGTACTTGTTCATTTTCCCCGATATGGCCGCGATCAGATCGTCGGAAAAAACGCAGAGCAGACAGGTGCCGCTCATCCCCGTCTCGGTCTGGTAGCTGTGGATACGGTAGGGCTTGACCAGAATCAAGTCGCCCTCGGTCAGCCGATATTCGGTTTTATCGATCTCCATGTTCATTTCTCCCTCCAGCATAAGCACCATTTCATAGCAACGGTGCATGTGGAGAGGGAAGGAGTGATTGATATTCCGCTCAAACAGAAAATGGTTGGTGCCGATTCCGTACTTGATCTCAAAAAACACCATATTCATAAGAGATTTCTCCTTTTTTGATTTGGCTGATCGACCGGATCAAGAGCCAATTTCGTCTCTCTTACGGTTGCGGAAAAGACCAATGACCGAGGAGGAAATGGCCACGATCTCATTGATGGAGCCGCCAATGGAGGGAATAAAGAGATTATAGATCAGGATAAGGAAGGAGGTGAGCAGAATGCTCTTGCGCAGATTCTGAGGGTTCAAATAGCCCATAGCCAGTGTGTTGAGGGTAATACCGACCACAAAGAAGAGGCTGTGGTAGCCCTCCCAGAGAAACGCGCTCATGACCGCCATGATAACGGTAAGAACCGCCGGAATGATCCACGCGAGATACTTGTTCTTATCCTTGTACATGTAGCAGACGTTGCGGACAACGCACATGATGTTGAGTCCCAGCGCGGTAGTGCCTCCCAGCATAGCGTAGGCGATACAGGACACGGCGGTGGCGACCGCGTTGGTTATGAAGATCCGGGTGGATGACTTCATCTGATAGGTAACGAAGGTAATGATAACGGCCACCACGCTGATGAGCTGCCCGATGATCTCGATTGGTTGCATACAATGACTCCTTGTAAACGACGGTGCTTTTCTTTGGCTACCATTATAGCACATATATACGTTTTTTTCAAGAAACATTTGAGCGATTGACAAAAAAGCGAAAAAATGAATACTCGATGTCATGAACTGCTAACCCGCGGCTGTTGACATTCGAAGGGATTTCATGTATAATGTTAAGTGAGAGCGCGATCATTTGACCGTACCTCCGTTCAGCTATCTGAGAACGGACGCGGGAGGGTGTGAGTTAGCTCAAAATTATGAAAAGGAAGGGAAACACAATGCAAACCTTTAAAAAAGCGATTTCCATGCTAGTAGCTATGACCCTTGTCGTAGCTTGCCTCGCATCCCTCTGCATCCCCGTTTCCGCAGCCAAGAAGACCGACATCGTGAGAGAAGATCTGGTTGTCTGGTATGACGCTTCCAACAACTCCAACGGTCTCCAGGACTACGAGACCACCGTCTGGAAGGATCTGTCCGGTAACGGTAACCACATGACCGTTAAGCTGAACGAGACCAACTACTGGACCGACAACGCTTTCCACGTCGACGCTAACCCCACCTATTTCCCTGATGCCGCTGTTGAGGTCGCTAACGGTCAGGAGTACACCATCGAGATGGTTCTCGGCGAGGTCAACTTCACCGCTACCAACTGGATCACTCTGATGTGCTCCGATAACGATGAGTTCTCCCTCTTCGTCCGCGTTCCCAACGGTGACGACACCGACGACAATCTGGAGTACAAGTACAATGACCAGAACTCTGATCGCCCTATGGTGGATGACGGTGCCGCACTGCTCAACAATTCCACTTTGTCTATCACCTTCACCATGGTCGAGGGGGAGGATCCCCTCTGCACCGTGTACGTCAACGGCGTGGCCGTGGACACCGGTGTTCCCACCGTTACCAATATCGCTGACACCCTGATGTGGGGTCATGACAATCCCCAGCGTGTTTGGGGCGGTGACGTTTACGGCTTCCGCTTCTACAACCGTTGCCTGACTCCCGAGGAGATCGCGGACAACGCAACCGCTGATAACCGCAATTACCGCAACGGCGATTACTTCGAGCCCACCGTTGAGTACGATGATTCCAACGAGGTCATCGGCGGCGCTGACGGTGTCACCTACGTCAACAGCATCATTACCCTGACCGAGGCTACCGACCTGGTTCCCGCCATCGGTGAGTACGGCTGCCTCAACGTTCACAACCTGCACTTCTACGGTGAGCATCAGGGCGTGAAGATCATGCCCACCACCAACGATGACGGCACCATCACCGGTGACCCCGAGCTCTACGTCAACTACGCAAAGTTCGTTCGCCGCGCAGGTCTTGAGAACCTGAACGCCGACGATGTCAAGTACGTTGCCGTTAAGCTGAAGGTTGTCGGCGAGATCGAGGATCTGATGATCTGGGGTCTGGCAGGCGAGGAGCACTCTAACAGAGAGGCAAGCGCCCTGGTGGCTGACAACTTCCCCAAGTGCAACGGCGAGTCCGAGTATATGCTCTTCAACATGGAGGATATGTGGACCGGTCTTATCAACCAGTTCTGCTTCAAGATCGTTGCACCCAACCCTGAGGCTGTTGTCTACATCGAGGAGATCGCTCTGTTCGTCGATCAGGCCGGCGCTTACGATTACGCAGGCATGACCGTCGAGGAGACCACCGAGGCTCCCGATGCTCCCGAGACTCCCGCTCCCGAGACCACTCCCGAGACCGAGGCTCCCGCAACCGAGGCTCCCACGACCGAGGCTGAGGGTGGCTGCGGCTCCGTCATCGGCTTCAGCGCCATCGCTCTGCTGGCTGCCGCCGCTGCCGCTGTGGTTCTGAAGAAGGACTGATTCATAACCCATCGGGCGAAAGCTCACTCCCCCCGCGCCGTTCTCCCCTGACCGACGCGGGGCTACCCCTGAGACTTGTACTCATCGGATAGAGTTACGTATCCGTGGCGTGCAAGTCTCCTTTTTTCGAACACATGACCCGCAGGCAAGCGGAAATCGAAATACATTTTCTTTTTCAGGAGGCTTCTTATGTCCTATACCTACAAGCACGTCATTCTGGTTGGCATCGACGGCGCGGGCAACTTCTACCGCAACACCTCGGCTCCTATGATCCGCCGCGTCATGGCCGAGGGCGCCGGCACCGATATGTGCCTGACCGCCATCCCCTCTGACTCCGCCCAGTGCTGGGGCTCTATGCTCATGGGCGTGACCTGCCGCATCCACGGCCTGCACAACGATAAGATTTCCAACACCTCCCAGCCCTGCTCCACCGAGGAGCATCCTACCGTCTTCCGCATGATCCGCGACGCCATCCCTGACGCGGTTCTGGGCTCCTACTCCAACTGGAACCCCATCAATTACGGAATCATCGAAAACGGCATCGGAGTAACCAAGGAGACGGGCGATGACGAGTCCCTTTGCGAGCGCATTTGTGATTACGTAAAGAATGAGAAGCCTACCTTCCTGTTCATCCAGTTTGACTCGGTGGACGGCGCGGGTCATGCCCACGGATACGGCTCCGAGAATCATCTGAACCGGATCAACGTCTGTGACGGCTATGCTGAGCGCATCTACAACGCCTGCGAGGAGGCAGGCATCGCCGAGGATACCCTCTTCATCATCACTACCGATCACGGCGGCTACGGCCGCGGTCACGGCACCGATACCGACGAGGAGAAGTGGATCTTCGTTGCCATCAAGGGTAAGACCGTGAACCACACCACCCTGCAGTATATGCAGGTCAAGGATTTCCCCGCCATTATCCTCCACGCGCTGGGGGTTCCCGCCCATCCGAACTGGATGTCCCATCTTCCCGAGGGACTTTTCGCCGAGTAACCTTGACCTTGTAGAGGTTATTCAAAGCCATCGGAAGGAATAAACGCAAAAAAGCATCTTCCATAATGTGAACGCACCCACCAAGCGGTACATAGCCGTTTCGATGGGTGCGTTTTCTATGGGAAGCTACATGAATTCGTTTAGTCGGAATCCGTGATGGCTTGTTCCGTAAAGCAGCCGTCTGCCGCCAATCGCGTAAGCCTTTCGGTTGATCCGATTGACCAGAACAGAGATCTGCCCCGAGGAGATTCCTGTTTCCTCGGTTATCTCTGCCGTGGAAAGCGAGCGGGGAAGCGAAAGCAGGAGTCTCTTCAGGATGGAAAGCTCTGATTGGGACAGGAACAGAGTATAGCCAAGGTATAGAACGCGCTCCGCTCCCGCCTGATCGGTAAACACCGTAATATGCCCATAGGAGAGAGAAGAAAGCTCCGCCGTATGTTTCGAATCTGCCATAAATGCCGCTCCTTTGGTTGAATCAGTTCAATTATATCATATTCACATAAAAAATGCAAGAAAAATGGTGGATTTTTTATTTAGCATTGACATCAGAAACAAATTGTGGTATAATAAGGAACAAGAATCCAGCCTCCCCAGAAGGTAAAAATTCCGCACTACTTCCACTGAAAAGGAGATACCTCATGAACTTGAAGAGCAAGATCATTTCCGCCGCGCTGGCTATTCTTTTCCTCCTGACCGCCGCCATCCCTGCGGCTGTCTCCGCGGATGATGCCGCGCCGCAAATTATCATCACCGAGGTCTGCTACAACCCGGGCTTCATCACGGGCAACACGTTAGGCCTGACCAGCACTGCCGACGTGCTGGAGTACGTGGAATTCGTCAATATCTCAGATCAGACGGTCTCTCTGGAGGGCATCACCCTGCGATATTCCCAAAAGGGGTACGAGGGCACCTTCAAGATCGATCAGGTTCTCGCGTTGGATGGCAACCCCATGACGCTGGACGCGGGGGAAATCGCCGTCATCGCCATCTACAGCAAGGATACTGCCAAGGCTAAGCTCGGCTATGCTACCGCCGAGGAGCGCAAGGCTTTTTACGACTATTTTGTGGATTTCTACGCCTGCGCCGACCGCTTGGACGAGAACCGCTTCTATATCGCTCCCGCTGTGGAGAGCGGTACGGATACGGCCATTGAGGGCGGGTTCCGTTTCACCAACTCGGATAAAGATGCTGTTATCCGTATTTGCGACAAGAACGGCGAAACTCTGTGCGAGGCAAACTACAATGCCGCCGCATGGAACAGAAACGCCTTTGCGGTGAATTTCTTCTACCGTCCCGGTATCGTGGAAGGACATCCCCTGGCCTCCAAGGAATTCAACGTCGGTGATACAACCCCTGCCCTGATCCGTGATAATCAGATCACGTCGGAGGGGCTTACTCCCACGGGGGAGACTGTGCCCCTGAAGGTGATGCAGTACAACGTCTGCGCCACAGACTCCACGCAAAAATACCCCGACGGCACCGGTCTCCCCATGTATCGGCGCATTATGATGGTTTTTGACATCATAGAAAGTCATCAGCCTGACGTTATCGGGCTTAACGAGATCAATCACGTTTGGCTCCCCCACCTGGAGCGGACTTTTGCGCCCGAGGGAGGGAAGTACGCCGTCTACGGCCGTTCGGGGCGAGGATCCTTCTACGGCTCGGGCAAATACTCGGATGCAACGTGGGATCTTTTCAATCTCGTTCTCTGGCGTACCGACAAGTATGATCTGGTCAAGCAGGGCTCCTTCTGGTGCTCCCGCGACCCCGACCGCCCCAACACCTGCACCTTCACCAAGGATATTGTGGGAGATATGGGACGCGCCATGAACTGGGTCATCCTCAAGGAAAAATCAACGGGGATGGAGTTCTTCTTCATGTGCACCCATATGGACGCGCATTATGAGGAGGTACGCACTCTCTCGGCTGAGCTCATTGCGAACAAGGCTACCGTGCTGGCTGAGGGTCGCCCCGTCATCATGGTGGGTGATTGGAACACCAACGAGCGCAAGCTCGCGTACCAGTTCTTAGCATACGGGGAGTACGCCGACGCGCGCTATCGTACCGCCGACTTAGAGGATATGACGATCTATAGCAGCTACAACAAGTGGGGAGAGTTTGCCGACCAGCACTACTCCAGACCCCCCATCGACCACTGCTTCGTGTCCCCGTCCAACGTCTTTGTAGATAGCGCCCACGTGGATCAAGCATTTGTGGACGAGGACAAGACCATGTTCGCCTCGGATCACAACGCCACCATATACAATCTCCGGCTTCTCCTCCCTCAAGCCGAAGAACCCGAGACCGAGCCCGACACAACGGCAGAGGAGACGGAAGAGCCCGTTACAACCCCGCCCGAAACCGAGACGGTTGTGAGCGAGACAGAAGCGGAGACTGAAACAGAGACCGAAACCAAAACCGAGGAGAGCGAGACGGCTACCCAAAGCGGCTGCGAATCCTCCGTTCTTTCGGTCGGGATCCTTTTCCTCGCGAGCTTGGCAATATTTGCAACCGTAAAGAGAAAAGAATGATAATCGGACTAACCCGTTCGGGGTTGCTTCATAGCATTTACAAATCGTGAGCACGGTGTGCAGCCAATCGGAAAACCCCGATAGCCATTAATGACTATCGGGGTTTTCCGGTGCCCTGTACGGAAGATCGAAATCCCGCGCGGAGCGCGGGGGCAAGCTGCGCTAAGAAAGCAGAAAGGAGAGCCTTGCTTGCAGCTTGCAGGCTTCCCTTACCGAAACAAGTCCTCAAAAAAGCAAGAGCACCGTATTCACGGTGCTCTTGCTTTTTTGGTGACCCGTACGGGAATCGAACCCATGTTTCCAGCGTGAGAGGCTAGCGTCTTAGCCGCTTGACCAACGGGCCTTGTCGTGACGACTTTAATATTATATCATAAGAGGTCGGTTTTGTCAAGAGCTTTTTGAAAAGTTTTTTAGAAATAGAGAAAAAAAGAGTGGATGGCGCAAAAAAAGGTCTCCCGAAAAGAAGGACTTTCCTCGGTTGGGCGATCACTTGCCCTCATCCTGACGGTTACGGTCAGCGTCTAAGTCAAGCTCCTCACGTTTCTCGGCGTGCTTTTTGCTGATGACACGGTAGATCAACACCCCCGCGCTGCTGACAACCGCGGTGACGATGACGAATACGATCGCCATTTTATAGTCCCTTGTTCCAACGGCGTTTCCGCTCATAGCGGAAAGAACGACCGAAGGGAAGCGGGCGGCGGCGGTCAGGACAATATAGAGGGGTATGCTCATATCAGTGAGACCGATGGCGTAGGTAAACAGGTCCTTGGGCGTACCCGGGATCACGAACAGGAGAAAGGTCAGCAGATTGCGCTTCGCGGGATGGTTGATGATGGGGAGCGCGTCGATCTTCTCCTTGGGATAGAAGGCGTAAACAAGGCGGGTGCCGAATCTTCGCACCAGCAGTATGGTAATACAGCTACCCAATACGATCCCCGTGAGACAGAGGAGAGAACCGATCCCGCTTCCAAATGCGTATCCGGCGGCGATCTCCACAAACTCCCCGGGGATCAGAGCGACGATAACCTGTACGGCCGCGATGAGCACCATGGATATGGCTCCGAGCAGATAATTTTCTCCGATCTTATCCCGAACTACGGCAGGATCCAGCAAATATTTCCGCATGAACCAGATGCCCAGGACGCTCAGAATCAGAAAGACCGCCGAAATAACGGATAAAATGACAGAAGCACGGGACTTTTTCAGAGTCGGTTTAACAGACGGAGCCCGCTTGTGTGATGGTTTCATGCTGAGGTAGGCTCCTTTCAAACCATTAATTCTCGAATTCCTGTACGTCGGTATAGCTCGGAACGGTTATTGGAAGAGTTACTGTAAACGTGCTGCCC
This sequence comes from Eubacteriales bacterium, assembly GCA_045592305.1. GTDB lineage: Bacteria > Bacillota > Clostridia > Oscillospirales > CAG-272 > CAMEON01. The sequence goes on from JAZNUO010000194.1 coordinate 8,165, forward strand.
CGCCCCGTCTCGCTTTTTACCTCAATGCTCCCTTTGCAGAGATACAGAACACGGCTGACGATGGTGAGGCCAATTCCGTTTCCGTCTCCCGCGTGGGATGGATCCCCTTGGTAGAACTTATCAAAGATGTGCAGGCGGGTCTCCTCGCTCATGCCTATGCCGGTATCCGAAATCTGTACCGTGACGGCATCCGCGTCCGCTCTGAGCACGCAGGAAACGGTACCCCTCGGAGGGGTGAACTTGATGGCGTTGCTGAACAGGTTCAGCCAGAGCTGGGAAAGCATGTCCTCGTTGAATCGGTATTTCACCTCGTCCAGATCAATGTTCAATTCGATCTCCTTGGGTCCCCATTGCTTTTCCAAAAGCACAAGGCAGGTACGAAGCTGCTCGTCTAACCAGAATTCGGTCTGTTCTGTCACAATGGCTTGATTCTCCAGCTTGGAAAGAAGCAGAATATTGGTAGACATCTTAGCGAGACGGTCTGACTCTGCGGCGATGATACGGATGTATTCCCGCTCCTCATCAGGGCTTAGTCCACCCGCTTGAAGCTGATGGGCAAAGCCCTGGATGGAGACAATAGGCGTTTTGAATTCATGGGAGAAATTATTGATGAAATCCTTGCGGAACATCTCGATTCCGTCCAGCTCATCGGCCATGTGGTTAAAGGAGCGTTGCAGAATACCGAAATCCGATTTCTCGTCGAAGGTTTCCTGAATATGCACCTTGAAATCTCCCTTGGAGATGCGCTCGGTTGCCTCGATCATCTCATTCAGCGGCGCCAACACCCACTTGGTAAAGATCGCCGCCGCGCCCGTGCCAATAATGGTACAGGCGATGAGGGAGGAGGCACTGGTGGCCAGACTGTCCAGAATGCGTAGGGCGGGGATCATCATTCGCAGAGGGATGTAGACCAGCACGGTGAACACCGAGGTCAGGAACATAAGGCTGAAAATGATGAGTGTCAGCTCCACACGAAAGGATTTGATTCCAAGCCGTCCCCGCAAACGCCGCTTTGAACGGTTTGCGCGACGTGCGTCATGGGGTCTTTCCGTCATTTGAGATACACCGCCTTGTAGCCCAGCCCGCGGACCGTAATGATCTCAAAGTCACGGTTATCACGGAAACGGTCCCTCAAACGGCTGATGTGAACGTCAACGGTTCGCTCGTCAGATTCCGAGTCCATGTCCCAGATCTCGTCCATAAGCTGACGGCGGGTGAAGATCTTATTCTGATAGGAAAGAAGCTTGAAGAGCACCAGAAATTCCTTTTGGGGAAGGGTGACCTCCCCTTGGGGGTTCTTGATGGAAAGGGCGTCGAAATCCAAAACGGTGCCGCCGATCTCCAAACGGTGGGAGGCGTTGATCTTACTTCTTCTTAAAAGAGCGGCGATGCGAAGGAGCATTTCCTCCTCATCCACGGGCTTGGTCATATAGTCGTCCGCACCCGTTAAGAAGCCCTCTCTCTTGTCCAGTCT
>JAZNUO010000195.1:0-3829 GCA_045592305.1 Eubacteriales bacterium
TGTTGCGGTGCTTGCACCGCTATTTCCAAAAGTCCCTTTGGCGGGTAGCGAAGCGGCGACGCGGTAGTGAATGGATGCCGGTGGCATCCAGAGCCGCGGCGTGACCGAGCCGCAGCGAGAACAGGGGCAGAGCCCCTGCCCGATAAACCCCAATTCACCTTTTTCAATTCCTCTCCCCCGAATTCTCCAAATCCCTTGACTTTCCGCAAAAACCATAGTATAATATAGAGGAATATATCCGCCTTGCGATGAGGCGAAGAAAGAAGGCGTACCCTTTGGCAGAACCGCTCCGTTCCCAAAAACTGAATATGACCGAGGGTCCCGTCCTCGGGAAAATGATCCGCTTTACCATACCCGTCATGGCGTCGGGTGTCCTCCAGCTCCTCTTCAACGCCGCCGACGTGGCGGTGGTGGGGCGGTTCGCGGGGGAGGCACCCATGGCCGCCGTGGGTAGCTGCGGCGCCCTCATCAACCTGATTATCAATCTTTTCATCGGTCTTTCGGTAGGCGCGGGGGTCATCGCCGCCCAGGAGCTGGGGGCGAAACGCTACGAGGAGGTGGATAAGCTCATTTCCACAGCCCTGACCTCCTCCATCATCGGCGGTATCGCCGTCATGATCTTCGGTATCGTCATGGCCGAGCCCCTGCTCCTGCTCATGGATACCCCCGAGGACGTGCTGGCGGAGGCCGTCCCCTATATGCGAGCCTACTTCTGCGGTATGCCCGGCTGTCTGGTCTACAACTACATGGCCGCCATCCTGCGATCCAGCGGCGACACCAAACGCCCCCTGTTCTTCCTGTCGGCGGCGGGTGTGGTGAACGTCATCCTCAACCTCGTCATGGTGCTGGGCTTCGGCATGGGCGCCATCGGCGTGGGCATCGCCACGGCCGTCTCCCAGTACGTGGCGGCAGGCGCGACCCTCATCTACATGAGCAAGACCAATACCTCTCTGCGGCTGGCGGGCTTCAAGGTCTACGGTAAAAAGCTCCTCCGCATGATCACCATCGGTCTCCCCGCGGGCTTGCAGGGGTGTATGTTCTCCCTGTCCAACGTCATCATTCAGTCGGCGGTCAACGCCTACCCCACCGTCACCATCGCGGGCAACACCGCGGCGGGCAACCTGGAGGGTTTCGTCTACACCGCCATGAACTCGGTCTACCACGCCGCCCTGACCTTCATCGGTCAGAACGTAGGCGCGGGGAAGTACGAGCGCATCAAGAAGATCGCCTTCCAGTGCGCGGGTATGGTGTTGGTCATCGGTCTTACCCTCAGCGGCCTGTTGGTGTTCTTCGGGGATAAGCTTTTGCTCATCTACGCCTCGGGGGAGAACCGCGACCTCATCGTGCAGGCGGGCATGAACCGCCTCTCCATCATCGCCGCCACCTACTTCCTCTGCGGACTCATGGACGTAGGCTGCGGCATCCTCCGCGGCATGGGCAAGGCCGTCCAGCCCATGATCGTCTCCCTTCTCGGCTCCTGCGTATTCCGCATCATCTGGGTCTTTACCGTCTGCCCTCTGTTCCCCGGTCAGATCATGGCGCTGTATATCAGCTATCCGATTTCGTGGATTGTCACGGGCGGGGTGCACTACCTGTTCTGCGTCTACTTCTACCGCAAGCTCATGAAGCGGAAAAAACAGACCGAGCAGACCGCCGTTTCCGCCACATAATGAAATGAACGAAACCCGCAGGGTTTCGCACCTCACTTTTTCACTCTTCACCCTTACCTATCACTTCCCGAAAGGAGCTCCCCATGTCCTACTCCATGACCGATCCCACCCCCTCCGTCTCCGCCTACGCCCTCCAAGCCGCCCGAAACCGCCAGCGGTTCATCGAGATCTATAAGACCCACATCACCCGCGACGGCGCGGATAAGCTCCTGGCCTATCTGGAGAATTCCGACTTCTTCACCGCCCCCGCCTCCACCCGCTACCACGGCAACTACGAGGGGGGACTGTGCCAGCACTCCCTCAACGTTTACGACGCGCTGGTGGACATCCTGAACCGCCCCCGCGTGAAGGAGACCTACGGCATCAGCTACTCGAACGAGAGCATCGCCATCGCCGCCCTGCTCCACGATCTCTGCAAGGTGAACTTCTACAAGGTCTCCACCCGCAACGTCAAGAACGAGCAGGGAAGATGGGAGGCCCAGCCCTACTATACCATTGAAGATAACCTCCCCTACGGACACGGGGAGAAGTCTGTCTACATCGCCTCGGGCTATATGCGCCTGACCCGCGACGAGGCCTTCGCCATCCGCTACCACATGGGCTTTTCGGGTCCCGAGGATCCCGGCAACGTGGGCAAGGCTCTGGAGATGTTCCCCCTGGCGTGGGCGCTCTGCGTGGCGGATATGGAGGCGGCTTACTTTATGGAGGGAAGCCCGAAGAAGTGAAATACTCACTTCGTTCGTGTGAAATTCGCCTGCGGCGAGTGAAATTTTCGCTTCGCGAAAGTGAAATTCGCAAGCCCTTGGGCTTGCGAGTGAAGGAAGGTTTTGCTACGCAAAACCAACTGATTATATAGGAGGAAAACGCCTATGGGCCGTAGTTTAGGCTATTTCGATTCCGACGAGCTGGATCGCCCCGAGCTGAATAAATGCCCCGAGTGCGAGTGCTACTTTGCCTCGGAGGAGTGCCCCCTGTGCGGTAAGGTCTGTCCCGAGGAGATGCGGGCGGGGAACCGCGCCCCCGTGAAGCCCCCCAAAAAGCGGAAAAAATCCACGGGACGGGTGCAGTTCATCCCGTGGTACCATTCGTGGTGGTTCATCCTCATCATGATGTTTTTCATGCCCTTGGCGGGTATCATCCTGTTTTTCACCAGCCCCTATTCCAAAAAAGCCAAGATCATCGGTGCGGTGATCGGGGTGATCTACGTGGTGGGCTACGTATTCATGTTCTATCTTGGCGGCTCCGGTCTGCTCTTCAAGCTGCTGACGGGAGAATATGATCTGGTCAATGACGACATTTCCCGAGAGGCGTACGCGGAGACCTGCGAGGATATGTCGGTTGAGGAGTTTTACCGCATATCCAATGATGACGGCGCGTATATCACCATGGAGCTGACGGTGGTGGAGCGGTGCGTGGATCTGGCGCTTTACGGCGAGGATCACAACGTGTATTACTTGTGCACGGATGAGACCGGCGAGATTTTGATCTACGTGCGGGATTGCAGTCTGGACAGCGCGGGTAACTACCTGAAGGGTGATACCATCCGCGTGTGGGGGCAGAACGCGGGCGAAAAGTGCATTTACCCCGAAGGACGATCGCCGCAGTCCCATCCTTGTCTCAACATGGCCTATTCCCAACGCATTGGCGGGTAAGGCACGCATAAATCCCTCCGTTCCGTGGCACACTACCCCAAAAAAGGGAAGTGAACCGCCATGAACATGACCAAGGAAACCTACAAAAAATACGCCGATGCCCGCGCGCCAAAATCCCCCCTGCTGAAGGACTGCGCCCGCGCCTTTCTCGTGGGGGGCTTTATCTGCTGTGTGGGTCAAGCCCTGACCGATGTTTATACCAAGCTCTGCCACCTCCCCAAGGAGGACGCGGGAACCCTGACCGCCGCCACCCTCGTATTGGTCGCCGCCATTCTCACGGGTCTGGGGGTCTTTGACCGTATCGCCAAGTTCGCGGGGGCGGGGGCGCTGGTGCCCATCACGGGCTTTGCCAACGCCGTGGTCTCCCCCGCCATCGACAGCCATTCCGAGGGTCTGATCCTCGGCGTGGGCGCCAAAATATTCACCGTGGCGGGGCCCGTCCTGCTCTACGGTACCCTGGCGGCGGCGGCGTACGGCGTGGAAGTCGGATCGTAGCCATGTCGTTGT
>JAZNUO010000196.1:0-8910 GCA_045592305.1 Eubacteriales bacterium
TACAAGCTCGGCGGCTACAACATTGTGCTGGACGTTTGCTCCGGCGGTGTCCACGTGGTGGACGACGTGGCCTACGATATTATTTCTATGTTTGAAACGAATACCCGCGAGGACATTCTCGCCGCCATGAAGGAGAAGTACGTCGGAAAGGACGGCATCACCGAGGCGGATATCGAAGAGTGCTATGACGATGTGGTCTCGCTCAAGGACTCGGGCAAGCTCTTCGCCCCCGACACCTTCGAGCCTATGGCGGGACATCTCAAGGCCAAAACCTCGGGTGTCATCAAGGCTCTGTGCCTCCACATCGCCCACACATGCAACCTCAACTGCTCCTACTGCTTTGCCAGCCAGGGCAAGTACCACCGCGAGCGGGCCGTAATGTCCTTTGAGGTGGGCAAGCAGGCTTTGGACTTCCTCATTGCCAATTCGGGGAATCGCCGCAATCTGGAGGTGGACTTCTTCGGCGGTGAGCCTTTGGTGAACTTCCAAGTGGTCAAGGATCTGGCGGCCTACGCCCGCAGCATCGAGAAGGAGCACGGCAAGAACTTCCGCTTCACCCTGACCACCAACGGTCTGCTCATCGACGAGGACGTGATCGAGTTTTGCAACCGCGAATGCCACAACGTGGTACTGTCTCTGGACGGGCGCAAGGAGATCCACGATCGCTTCCGTGTGGACTACGCGGGGAACGGCTCTTGGGATCGCATCGTCCCCAAGTTCCGGAAGCTCGTGGAGGCGCGGAAGGGACAGGGCTACTACATGAGAGGCACCTTTACCCATGCCAACCCTGACTTTTTGAAGGACATTCAGGTCATGCTGGATCTGGGCTTTAACGAGCTGTCCATGGAGCCTGTGGTGGCCGCTCCCGACGATCCCTCCGCCCTGACCGAAGAGGACAAGACCGTTGTCATGGAGCAGTACGAGAAGCTGGCCATGCTCATGCTGGACAAGGATAAGGAAGGCAAGCCCTTCACCTTCTACCACTACATGATCGATCTCACGGGCGGACCCTGCATCTACAAGCGCATTTCGGGCTGCGGATCGGGCACCGAGTACATGGCGGTGACGCCTTGGGGCGATCTCTACCCCTGCCACCAGTTCGTGGGGGAGGAGAAGTTCAAGCTGGGTGACGTGTGGAAGGGTGTGGACAACACCGAAATTCAGAATGAGTTCGCCGAGTGCAACGTCTACGCCCGTCCCGAGTGCCGCGACTGCTGGGCAAGACTCTACTGCTCGGGCGGTTGCGCCGCCAACGCCTACCACGCCACGGGCTCGGTCAAGGGTGTGTACAGCTTCGGCTGCGATCTCTTCCGCAAGAGAATGGAGTGCGCCATTATGGTGGCGATTGCGAGACAATTAGGAGAGTGAAGAACGCGCAAGGGGGAAACTTCTTGAAAGCCTCCTCGCTTTGCTCGGTGCAAGTTTGCCTATGGCAAACATTGCGAAGTTTCCCCCTTGACCCCTTTCAAGAACTTTCAAAAGAACAAGGAATGGAGGGCAATTCAGGTATGAAAATGGCGACACCTATTATGGATTTTATTCACGCCTATAAGGGCAAGCACCCTCTCCGCCTCCATATGCCCGGTCACAAGGGGGTTCTTCTCACGGGTTGTGAGCAGGACGACATCACCGAGGTGGCAGGGGCTGACAGTCTCTACGAGGCGAACGGCATCATCCGCGAGAGCGAGGAGAACGCTTCCCTGCTCTTCGGGTGTCCCACCTACTATTCCACCGAGGGGTCATCCCAGTGCATCCGCGCTATGATGTATCTGGTGATGCTTCACGCCAAGGAGCGGGGGGTTGACCGTCCGCTCATTCTGGCGGGGCGCAACGCCCACAAGACCTTTCTGTCGGCTGTGGGACTTTTGGACCTGGACGTGGAATGGCTGTATCCCGAAAATGAGGCGGGGTATCTGGCCTGTCCCGTGTCCCCCGAGGGGCTGACCGCTCGGCTTACGCAGATGAAAGACGGGGGCAGACTTCCCTCCGCGGTGTATCTCACCTCCCCCGACTATCCGGGGAATATGGCGGACATCGCGGGGATCGCCGCAGTATGCCGCGGCTTTGGGATTCTGCTTGTGGTAGACAACGCCCACGGAGCCTACCTGCGGTTTCTGCCCGAGTCCCGTCATCCCATGGACTTGGGGGCAGATCTGTGCTGTGACTCCGCCCACAAGACCCTTCCTGTGCTGACGGGTGGAGCGTATCTGCATATCGGCTCCCACTTGCCCCCTCTGTTTCGCGGTCACGCCAAGCAAGCACTGGCTCTGTTCGGCTCCACCAGTCCCTCCTATCTGATCCTGCAATCCTTGGATACGGCCAATGCCGTTCTGGCGAGCGAACAGTACACGGTCTCGTTGGGAAAAACCGTCGAAAAGGTGGAGGCCTGTCGGCTCAGGCTGGCTTCCTGTGGGTTGCATCCCATGGAGACCGACGAGCCCTTGAAGCTGACGCTTTGCCCCCGCAAGCATGGGCACACGGGTGTTGAGGTGGCGGAGTATCTGCGGCAGAACGGTATTGAATGCGAGTTTGCCGACCCCGACTTTTTGGTCATGATGGTGACTCCGTCCATTACCGAGAAGGATCTGGATCGGGTGGTGGAGGTGCTATGCGCTCTTCCCTGCCGTGGGGAGACCACGGCGTGTTCGCCCACCCTTGTCAAGCCCGAGCGGGTGCTGTCGGTGCGGGAGGCTCTGCTGTCTCCCTCCGAAGTTCTGCCTGTAGGAGAATGTATCGAGCGGGTACTGGCGGCGGCTACGGTGGGGTGTCCTCCCGCGGTGCCCGTTGTGGTCAGCGGGGAGCGGATCGACGCTGACGCGGTGGCGTGCTTCCGATATTACGGCATTGAGACCTGCGCGGTGGTCAAGGAGATGTGACATGAGTAAGACCTACAGGGCCGGTTGGCGGTACTACTTCTTTTTGATCCTGTTCACGGCTACCTCCCTTTTAGGCGCACGGGTGGAACATATGCTCTGGACAGGGCAGGTGAGCTTCGGGGATGATCTGGCCGCGGGGGAAAACCGATTTCTGTCAGTCTTGACCGCCGTGATCCTGCTCCTCCCTCTGCTGTCCTACGGACGGTCTGCCTGCTGTCTGGGGTGGCAGCTCATCAAGCACAAAGGGGCGATTATCACCCTGACCGACGCGGGCGTGGAGAATACCCTTGTTTTCATCTGGCTTTTCGCCTTTGTGTTCATCCGTCCCGTGAAGCTGATTCCGTGGGAAGCGGTGAAATACTGCGATGAGGAGGACGGGCATCCCTATCTCCGTCTGCGTACCAAGGAAATACGGGCGAGGTGGCTTGCCCGCCTGATCCTGAGGGTTCAGGGCTTCGGCTTCCTGTACACCTTCGCAAAGCCCAAGGTCATAGCGGAGGACATCCGCCCTTACCGAGAGAAATTCCGCCTTGAGGACGGATGGAAGATCCTCTGAACCCCATAGAAAAACGGACGCCTCGGTGTGAGACGTCCGCATTTTTTATTGAAATCAGTTGAAGAGCAGATCCTTGATACCCGAGAAGAGGCGGAGCATGAAGGAGCCCTCTACCAAGGCTTCCTGACCAATGACACCCAGCAGGGCAGACAGGATGACCGAGATGAAGATGACAGCGAAGGCACCGCTGACGATACCGACCAAGAGACCCAGAAGCTTATCCACGGTCTTGATGGCGGGGAGCTTGGCGACCTTACTGACGATGAAGATGACGACGGTCAGGACGAGGAAGGCCAGGACAAAGAGCAGGACGTAACCTACGATGGTGGCGATGACCTTGGAAATGCCGTCGGCTACAGTGTGAGACCACTCCTCTACGAGGGCATTGATCTCGGCGGTGGGGTCCACGGACTCCAGATCCAGATAGCCGCGGAAGCTCTCGGGGATCTTCTCCACAAGAGCGTTGATGCCGCCCTCGGCGGACGCTGTGACCTCGGCGGCGACCTCCGAAAATTTCTTGAATACGGTCTCAAACACGGGTGGATTGACGAATTTTTCGTCGATCCAAGCGGCAAAGACCGAGCCGAACAGAATGGTGATGACCAGGGAAAGGATGAGGCGACCCAGGCTCAGAACCGACTTCATGAAGCCGCGCCACCAGCCGCGAAAAACCAGCAGACCAAAGATCACGATGAGCAGAATGTCAATGACGAATTGCATACGGGTATGCTCCTTTCAGTTTTGATTACTCATATTATACCCCTTTTGGAGGGTTTTGTCAAGGTAAAACGCGGAATTTACCCTGAAAGTCAAAACGCGGAATTTACCCTGAAAGTCCGTTGAAGTCCTTATCCTCCACCCGATAGGCGTAGGCGGGGGTGCAGATCAAGGCTTCGTCGGCGGACAGGGGGAGGATATTCAGAGTGTCCCGACTGACCGACAGGGCGGTCACGCTTCTGCCGTTTCCGGCTATGCGGAAGAGGGTATCCCCCGCTCGCATATACAGGACGCTTCCCCCAAAGCGGAGGGAGGTGGGATCCCCCGCCCGGGAGATGGGATGGTCGCCTGAGAGCTCTAAGCGGTAATCCTCGCGGGCATTGCGGTTATAAACCGTGAGCACCGAGGCGGAGAGACCGTCGCTTTCGCGGGAGAGGACAGCCACCGAGCCGTGACCTATGGCGGTCAGGACGGGGGAGCTTCCCTCAAAGCTCTTCTCGCCCATGACGGTGGCATCGCTCGCAAAGACCATGAGGCGGTCGGAAAACAGGACGGCGAAGCGATCCTCGGTCAGAAAGCCGCAGGTACTGCCGAGGGAGCCTGTCACGGTGGCAGTGGATTCGGTGATACGGTTGCCAATGCGGATGACGGTGATCTTTGTGACCCAGAGATTGTTTTGGGACTCCACCGACACAACCCCCAGACGGTCGCCGCTTGCGTTCATGGCCACACCCGTGACGTAGCCGTTCAGGCGGTAGACGGCTATCCGTTCCATGTTTCCGTCGTAGAGCAGCACCTCGGAGGTATAGTCTCGGGAGCGGGTAATCACGGCGAAGCTTCCGTCCCCGCCGACGGCCGCGTCATACACGGGAAACTCGGTGGTTTCGGCATGGATCTGCACGAAGGCGTTATAGACGGCGAAGGAATTCTCCCCGCGCCCGAAGGTCAGGCAGAAGGTGTCTCCCGCACGGATACAGGGGTCGGCGTAGGCCACGTTGACCGACAGGGTCTGACGCCCCGATCCGCTGAGGACGGTGACTACCTCGCTTCCCGCCACAGCAACACCCCCCCGATAGAGGGTGAAATCGGTTCCCGCCGAGGAGATGGGGTAGCTGACCTGCTCGGCGCGGGACTGGGCAGTCTGGGTGGCGGCCCCGATGTCCTTGGCCAGATAGTAGAGGTTCTCGTAGGTAATGAGCTTGTGGTTGCTGATGACCGTCACCACCACGAAAACAAAGAGCACCATGTAGAGCACCACCTTGGCAAAGCTCAGGCGGGTTGCCAGATTCTCGTAGTAGGGGATAGAGGGGGCGGAGAAATCAATGGGCTCAGCCCCGTTGTCTCCCGACAGGAGCTCCTCGGTCTGTCTGCCAAAGCGGCCTACGTAGCCCGCGGCTGTATCGTAGAGCTTTCGCCACGCGCGGCGGAGGCGGGGTCGGATGGGAGGGAGTTTCATATACGGCTCCTTACGTTAAGATACAAAATGCCAGACATGAGATACGAGATACGAGATACTGAACGAACGGCGACACGGGATTCTCCATATCTCGTATCCTGTATCTTGTATCGGCCGAGCTTGCTCGGCGCGTATCTTACCAATAGCCTTCCTTTTCGGGATGGTTATAGAACACGCGGTTGAGGTAGAGTCCCTCGGGAGGGGCGGTGCGACCGAGGGCGGCACGGTCGAGGGAGCTCAGGCGGGCGGGGAGGCTTTCGGCGGGGATCTTCCCTTCTCCTACCTCCGTAAGCGTCCCCACCATGATACGCACCATGTTGTAGAGGAAGCCGTCGGCGCGGACGCGGTAGGTAATGTAGTCCCCCTCCCTCGCGAGGGTGGAGGAGAGGACGGTACGGGTAGTGTCCACCACCGTGGAGCCCGCGGCCATACAGGCGGCGAAGTCGCGCTTCCCCACGAAGGCGGCGGCGGCTTGCTCCATGGCGGCGAAGCCCTCCCCGTCGATGGGGCGGGGGTAGTGCCACGCCCGTCCCGCGGCGAAGGGGTCGCGGTTTTGGGTGTTGAGGATGCGGTAGAGGTACTCCTTGGAGGAGACCGAGTAGCGAGCGTGGAAGTCGGCGGGGACCCACAGGGCTCGGTAAGCGGCCACGGCCTCGGGAAGGTGGATATTCAGGGCGCGGGGGAGACGGTCGAGGGGGATGGATGTGTCTATATGATCCTGACCGCGAGGGGTGACGGTGGCGCAAAACATATTGGCGTGGACACCGCTGTCGGTGCGGGAGCAGCCCGTAATATCACAGGGATAGCCAAAGAGTGCTTGGGTGCCCTCGTTGAGGGCTTGCTGGATGGAATAGCCGTTCTTTTGCGCCTGATACCCGCAGAAGGGGCGGCCGTCGTAGCGGATATAGAGAAGCAGCTTATGGGGCATGGCCGTCTCCTTTCGGGGGTTTTTTCTTTCCTTTAAGTATAGCACAAAAGCCCGAAAAAGTCAAGGGGGAACGGTGCCTTGGAGCGGTGCCGTTCCCTCTTTCTTTTCAATTTTCGCGGATGGCTTTACGGAATCAGGATCACCCGCCGATCCACGGTCAGGGCGGCGATGCGATGCTCGCAGGTATGGATGGCCACTACCTCGCGAAGGGCTTCGAGGGCCTTGTCGTGCTGGCCGCTTCCCCCGCGGATGATGACCCTTCCCTCGGCGGTCACGCAGAGGGTGGCCTCGGGGAGGCAGGCAACCGAGATGATGTCCCTCAGATCCTCCACGTGGCATTGTCCCTTTCGGTTGTCCCCCGCGGCTTCCACCCGACCGTCGGAGCGAAGGGCTACGGTATGGAACTCTCCCGCGGCGGCCATGGTGATATGCTTCCACAAAGCGGTGTCGCACTGCCCGTAGCGGTTATCGCCCGCGGCCACGCAGGTTCCCTCGGCGGTGACGGCGACGGTATGGCGGATGCCGCAGGTCAGGTGGGTGACATTCCGCCACTTGCGGGTATCGCAACGGCCGTCGGGGTTCTGACCGATGGCGTAGACGCGGCCGTCGGAGCGGAGGGCGGCGGTGTGGTTCAGTCCACAGGCCACCTGTCTCCATGCGTAAGAGAGCGGGGCGGGGTCGGGCTCGGTCACTGCGGGCACAGCCCCTCCTCGGGTTTCCTCGGTGGTGATCCCCACGGCATCCAGCTCGCGGTTGAGGGCGCGGGCATCGCTCTGCCCGTAGGTATTCTTTCCCGACAGGACGACGCGACCGTCGGCGAGAATGGCGGCGGAATGGTAATGTCCCGCGGCGACCTGCAGGGCGGTGCCGTATCCCTTGAGGTCCAGTTGTCCGCTGTCACCCGCGCCCGTGGCGGTGATGGCTCCGCCCTTGCCAAGGGTGAGTGTATGGGCCATCCCCACCGCGAAGGTGCCCAATACGCCCTTGGCGGTATGGCGGGCGGGGGCATTCGGGGTATACCGATTCAGGATCGACCGTCGGGACGAGGGGGTAAAGAGGCGGACTCCCTCCACCGGCTCGGGGAGGAACTCACTCCCGCGGACGTGAATGCGGACGGTGCCGTCGCTCATGATAAAGATCTGGCGGCGGGTACCGAAGCAGGCCATGGCGCGGACGGCCTCCAGGGTATGCAGAACCTCGTTGTGCCGTCCCGCCGCCAAGACCTTCCCGTCAGAGCGCAGACCCAGAGTCAGCTCGGGCATGACCGCAATCTGTACCACGTGGCTCCAGCTCTCGGTTTCGCACTCACCGCTCTCGTTGCGTCCCACGGCCTCCACGTGTCCGTCTCCGAACAAGGCGACGGTATGGGTTCCCGACGTGACCGCCGAGACAACGCCCCGCCAGCCGTCGGTATTGCACTGACCGTACAGGGTATTCCCCACGGCAAAGACCCTTCCGTCATGGGAAACACCTACAGTGACCCCCTCCCCGCAGGAAACCGACGAGATCCCCGTCCAGCTCTCCACGGCGCAGGGATTGGCGCGGGGGAGGTGAGCCGTGGCCGAGCGAAAGCGGCTATTGTTCTCTTTCTGGCGCGCGCCCGCGGCCACCACGGTTCCGTCGGAGCAAAGCCCCACCGTATGTCCGCTTCCCGCGAAGATGGCGGTGACGTCTCTCCAGTCACCCGTGTCGCATTGACCGCGGCTATCGTCTCCGTAGCAACGAACTGTGCCGTCCCAAAGAAGAACCGCGTAGTGGTTTTTCCCGCCCGCGACCTGACGTACGCGGTAGAAGCGGCTGTCTCCCAGCTTATCGGGGAGCGGCTTCAACGGCGATTGGGGGGATTGACTGTCCCGCAGGCGGGCGGTGCCGTCGGCATAAAGGAATGCCGTTTCCTCCCCCAGAGCGATCATGCTTTGGGGTCTTTCTCCCTCGGTCTCCCGTATCAGCGCGGCGGTCTCGTAACAGTAGGTCACGGGGAGGATACCGTCGCAGAGGGCGGTAAAATGGCTGTCGCTTCCCGTCAGGCGGGCGGACAGCGCCTCGGCATCGGCGCGAAGATGGGGGGAGAACTGAGCGAAGGGCACCAGCGTGGGCATCCCGCTACGGGCATGGGCATTTGTCTGCTCGCGGGGCGCACTCTCGCCGCGCTCGTCGGTCTTGCGGTACTTTCCGTAACCGTATAGCTGGCGAACATCACGAAACAGGGAGAAGTGAGTTGTGGCGGAGCATTGCCCCTCGGTGTCCGTCCCTGCCGCCAGAACCGTGCCTTCGGTGGTCATGGCGAGGGCATGGGCGGGTCCCGCGGTCAGGGCGATCACGTCTCGCCAAGAGGCGGTATCGGCGGGGGTTGAGGCGGCGTGTCGGGGGGAGGAAG
>JAZNUO010000197.1:0-8620 GCA_045592305.1 Eubacteriales bacterium
GCAGGAAAATCAGAAAGTGATTGACACGGGCCTCTACGGTGTTGTCAGACATCCCATGTACAGTGCGACACTGATTCTGTTCTTGATGATCCCGCTGATTCTCGGTTCGCTTTATGCATTTCTGATTTTTCTGGCGTATCCGATTATCATTACCCGGCGTATCCTTGGAGAAGAGAAATTTCTCGAAAACGAATTGGCAGGATACCGGGCGTATAAGGAAAAAGTGAAATACCGTCTGATCCCTTTTATATGGTAATCCGCTTTGCACCATGTAATAAAAAACACCCGGCTGTTTTTCTCTGTTGTCCTTAACGGAGAAATTGAAGGCACAGAAAGTCAGCAGAGAAAACACTTGTTTTCTCTGCCGATTTGTGATACAATGGAAGCGATAAAACTTTGGAGGAGTAAGTATGTCGCTTGATTACAACGAAAAGAATATTACTCTTGCAAAAAATCTTCGTAAAAATGCTACACCGCAGGAGAACCATCTGTGGTACGATTTCCTATCAAAATATGAAATCAGATTTCAAAGGCAAAAAGCCATAGACAATTTCATTGCGGATTTTTACTGCCACAAAGCCAAACTGATCATAGAAATTGATGGGTCACAGCATTATACCGAAGAAGGCAGACAAAAGGATGAATTTCGTACTGAAATCCTTGAAGGTTATGATCTGAAAGTCATACGGTTTACCAACCGACAGATCAACACAAACTTTCGTGGTGTATGCGAGTATATCGATGCCGCCGTAAAAGCCTCCCTCCGAGAGGGAGGGGGACCGCGATAGCGGTGGAAGGAGCCTGCGTGACTTAGGGCTTAGATTAAATTTTTTTGTGACGCATTCTCCCTCAGTCAGCTGCGGCAAGCCGCCGCTGACAGCTCCCTCCCAGAGGGAGCCTAAGGATGCGCGTAACCTTAAGGGTATGGGCTTTGCCCGAAGCCTGTGTTGCTTGCAACACTGTAATACAAAGGCGAAACTGGCGCGATAAAACAGAACGATAAATAAGTATTTTCGGAGATAATTAAAATGTCAAATTATATTATGGACTTGAGGAAAATTGTGGGGCATCGTCCCTTGTTACAGGTCGGTGCTAGTGTTATTGTTGTGGATTCTGAAAATCGGATTTTATTGCAACTGAGAAGTGATAATCATTGTTGGGGGTATGCAGGAGGCTCAGTTGAATTGGATGAAGTCGTGGAAGAGGCTGCTAAGAGAGAACTGTTTGAGGAAACAGGTCTGATTGCAGAAAATTTAGAACTGTTTGGGGTGTTCTCTGGCAAAGATACTCACTATGTTTATCCCAACGGAGATGAGGTGTCAAATGTTGATATTGTTTATGTGTGCAAGCAGTATACAGGAATATTGAAATGCCAAGACGGCGAGGTTGAAGCGTTGAAATTCTTTTGTTTGGATGAAATCCCTGAGAATATATCGGAACCTATTCGTAGGCAGTTGTTTCAATGGATAGAGAAAAATCGATAAATTCTAATGTAACTGTTCAGTCGATCTGCATATTTGGGTTTATCGGTGGAATTGTTGCCCGTAACGAGGCGCATATTTTTTATGTGCGCATTCTCCCTCACCCGCCTGCGGGCGGGAGCTCCCTCCCGGAGGGAGCCTTAGGAGCGCGGGCAAGAATCACTTATCGGGCAACGAATTTCCGCGGGGCAAAGGTATGAGGCCCCCTCCGGGAGGGGGCTCCCGCGAAGCGGGTGGAGGAGAACGCGGGCACTTGGGTGAGCATTCTCCTCCGGTTATGCAAACCCACCGATAAACCCCAATTTTAAATATTGACTGAACAGTTACATTCTAATTTGTCGAACAGAATAAAACTAACCTCGGCAGACTTTAAAAAATCTGTCGGGGTTAATTATTTGTTTATTGCGGAGCAAATAAAGCTAGTTGATCTATGATTTCTCCGCTAATTTTGCACGCCCTACCGCAGGCCGTTTTTTTTGTTGGCTTCCATGAATTCTCACCGACAAAAAAGCCCCCCGCCCGACTTTTTTCGCCTCACGCGATTGACAAACGGGGTGGGTTGTGCTATACTGTATATAATTGTGGATAAATTGTGGGATCATGCCCTGCCCGTTCCGCGCATACAGTGGCGGTAGGGATTCCCCCCGTACCGTGTAAAGGAGCTTGACCATGAATTCCTATATCATATTGACCGACGTTACCTGCGATCTTTCCCCCGCCATCCGCGAGAAGTTCGGCATCACCGACTACGTTCACGGTCACGTCAGCATCAGCGACGGTCGCGAGCTTATGACCCGACTGGACTGGAGCCTCATTTCCCGTGAGGACTTTTACGGCTGTCTCGGGGATCGCCGTATGCAGGTCAGTACCGCCCCCGCCAGCCCCGAGGAGTATTACGAGATCTTCAAGCGGTACGCCGAGGCGGGAACCGATATTCTCAGCATCTCCATCTCTTCCAGGATCAGCTCCACCTACAACGTGGCGGCGGGAGCCGCGAAGCGGGTGATGGGCGAGTACCCCGAGCGGCGCATCGTCTGCGTGGATTCCCTGCGTATGTCGGGCTCCATGGGACTTTTGGTCTGCTACGCCCACGAGCTGCAAAGACAGGGGGCGACCATGGACGAGGTTGCCGAGTGGCTGGAGAACAACCGTATGCGGGTCCACCAGATGGGCCCCATTGACGATCTCATGTTCATCGCCCGCCGCGGCCGTATCTCTACGGGCAAGGCCATCATGGGCAGCTTCGCGGGGGTCAAGCCCATGGGCGACTGCAACCGCGACGGCTACGTCACGGTTCTGACCAAGGCCAAGGGCATGAAGAAGGCTCTGAACGCCACCGTGGCCTACGTCAGGGAGGTGGCGACCGACATAGAGAACCGATACCTCCTCATTGTCCACAGCAACCGCGAGGAGTACGCCACGATCCTCAAGGAGAAGCTGGAAACCGAGCTGCACCCCAAGGAGGTGCTGGTCAGCGATTCCTACTCCGCCAGCGCCACCAACATAGGCCCCGGCATGGTGGGCGTGTACTTCCTCGGCGATGAGGTTTCCGAGGAGCTGACGGTTGAAAAGGAGATCATGACCCGGGTCATGGAGTCGGTGCGCTGATCTCCGCCCGAATCCTTATTGCAGGAGAACAAATCATTGGATACCATAAACGGTCCCGTATATCGGGATATGCTGCGGTACGGTCTCTCTCATCTGGAGGCTCACCGCGCCGCGGTCAACGACCTGAACGTTTTTCCCGTCCCCGACGGCGACACGGGAACCAACATGGTCATGACCCTCAAAAACGGCTTCCGTGCCATTGAGCACGGCGAGGGGGACCTGGCCGCCCTGTCCCAACGCTTCGCGGGCTCTGCCGTATTCGGGGCGCGGGGCAACTCGGGGGTCATCCTCTCCCAGTTCTTCCGCGGTCTGTCCGAGAGCTTCGCGGGGCATGGCGAGGCGGACGTGACTGTTTTGGCGGATGCCATGGACAGGGGCTGCGCCTGCGCCTACAGGGCGGTGGTCAAGCCCGTGGAGGGAACCGTCCTGACGGTGCTGAGGGAGGTGTCCTCGGCTCTGCGGGAGAATCTTCCCACCCTTCACGGTATTGATGAGGCGATGACTCTCATGACCGCCGTAGCCAAGGAGTCCTTGGAGCGCACCCCCGAGCTTCTGCCCATCCTCAAAAAGGCGGGTGTGGTGGACAGCGGCGGCGCGGGCTTCGTGTATTTTCTGGAGGGTGTCCGCCGATACCTGAGCGGTGAGCCTCTGACGGCTCCCGTCGGGCAGACTGCCGAGGGGAGCGCCGACCTCCCGGACTATTCTCTCTTTGACCGCTACAGCGACTTTTCCCTGGGCTACTGCACCGAGCTTCTGCTCCAGTTGACCGCAGGCGCGGGGGAATTTGATTACAATGAGTTCCTGACACATCTGGGTACTTTGGGCGAGTCGCTGGTCGCCTCTCTCGAGGGGGACAAGGTCAAGCTCCATATCCACACCCCCGCCCCCGAGTCGGTGTTGAGCTACTGCCACCGCTTCGGTGAGTTCCTCACCCTGAAGGTGGAGAATATGTCTGTCCAGCACACGGGCAGAACCGAAAGAATCCTGTGTACCCCCGCCGAGGGGAATGCTGTGCTGGCGGTGGTGGCGGTCGCGCCCAACCAAAAGCTCCGGCGGATGCTCTCGGAGATGGGGGCGGATGCCGTGATCCTTTCGGAGGAAGCACCCTCGTCGCAGGACTTTCTGGAGGCCTTCGGCCGTGTGTCGGCGGAGAATATTCTGGTATTTCCCAACAGCTCCAACTCTGTCCTCAGTGCCATGCAGGCGGGAAGTATGTATCAGGGAGCCAAGGTGACGGTGCTGAATTGCCGCTCGGTGGCGCAGTGCTACGCCTCTCTCCCCATCATCGACTTTTCCGACCACAATGTCCACGCCACCGTCACCGCCGTTCAGGATACTATCGGACACCTGAGAGAGGTCTCGGTCGCCCGCGCCGTCAAGAGCGCGCGCTACGGGGACGTGACCATCACACAAAACCATTACTTCGCGCTGGCAGGGGATGAGGTGCTGACCGTGGGAGAGTGCTTTACCGAGGTGGCGCTTCGTACCTTGGAGACGGTGCTTTCCGAGGGAGACTGGGACGTGGTCACTCTTTTCTACGGCAAAAGCCGCACCGAGGAGGAGATCGCCGCGCTGGCAGAGACCGTCTCGGGACTCCTCGGGGGGGCTGAGACGGGTGTGATCTCCACCCTCGACCCCGTTTACGATCTCGTGATTACCCTTGAATGAATGATAGGAAAGGCAAACGACATGAAAAAGATCAAAAGCCGCAAGCTCCTTGCCCTGTACGGCTGCTCGGGCATGGGTGTCAACATGATGAATCTCATGGTGGGCTCCTACCTCTGCTCGGCTCTCCTGACGGGGGGCTTCGCTCCCGAGGACATCGGAATCTGGACCTATATCGACAAGAACCTGGTGGTGGCCACCCTCTGGGCGGCGTTGGCTCTTGTGGCGCGGGTGCTGGACGGTGTGATCGACCTTCCCTTCGCCTCCTTTACCGATCGCTTGAAAACCCGCTGGGGTCGCCGCAGACCCTCTCTGGTCATTGGCTTCGTGCCCATGGTCATCGCCTACCTTTTGTTCCTTGTCCCCCTGAATCAGGGGGAGACCGTCCTCAACACGGTATGGTTCGGGGTTCTGCTCATGATCTACTACGCCTTCTACACCCTTACCATGCTGACCTTCTACGCCACCTTCTCGGAGGTCACGGAGACCGAGGGCGACGTGGTGTTTCTGTCCAATGTCAAGTCGGTCTGCGACGTGGTCTACTTCATTCTGGGCTACGCGCTGGTGCCCGTGTTTGTGGGTATGGGGGTCAACATCCGCTACGTGGCGTTGATCTTCCTCCCCTTGTCCCTGCTCATGCTCATTCCCATGTTCCTGCTCAAGGAGGAGCCCACCGACAAGCCCGCTCCCGTCCGCGAGGGCGAGGTGGCCGAGAAGCCCCTGACCCTGTGGAAGGCTATCGCCGTCTCGGTGAAGAACAAAAGCTTCATCTACTGGATGTGCACTGCCGCCGTCATGAACTTCGGGCTCCAGCTCTTTTTGGGGGGCATCAACGAGCTGTTTTCCTCCACGGGGCTGAACATGACCGTGGTCATGGCCTCCTCCTTCGTGCCCGTGCCCTTTACCATCATTCTGTATAACAAGATCGTCTCCAAGCGGGGTCTGGGCTTCGGCTACCGCTACATCCTCGCCATTTTCACGATCGGTATGCTGGTGATGTACTTCTGCCATATCAGCTCTCAGAGCCTGTCTAAGGGAGTCCTGACCGCCGTCGCCATCTGCGGCGGTATTCTGGTGTCCTTCTCCATCGGCGCGTTCTTCTCGGTGACTTACACCGTCCCCTCCCATCTGGCCAAGCGTGAGCGAGAGGAGAAGGGAATCAGCGTGGCCTCCATGTACTTCGCGGTGCAGGGACTCTTCGAGGCTGTCTCGGCGGGGTTGGCTACGGGTGTCATGCTCACCGCCCTCAAGAGCGAGGACATGATCGGCAATATTTCCTTCCTCCCCCTCATCGTCGCCGCCGCCTGCATGATTGCCTTTGGTATGTCCTTTGCCTTCCCCAAGGTGATCTCCCGTATGGGTCGGGAGACCGCCGCCAAGGATGCCGGGCCTTCGGTGTGATGGGTTCCAAAGCTCATGATCTTCTTTGACATCTTCCGCTGGATCGGCATTGTGCAGGCGTGGTGGCTCTACTGGGTCTTTTTCAAGCGCAAGACCTACTACGAGGACGTCCCCCGCGGCACCCGCGGACGCCGCCGGAAAAGCCGACGGTTCAAGGGGGCCAGGCTCATCATCTCCAACCACTACGGCGTGCTGGATTTCATGCTGAATCTGTTCCTCGTCCTGCCCCGCAAGCTCTGGGTGGTCGCGTCGGAGCACGCCTACCGCAACAAGCTCCAGGGCTTCGGGATGCGCTTCTTCGGCGGTATTGAATGCGACCGCCGCATCCGCAGTATGCGCTTCATGGAGAAGTCGGTGGAGGTGCTGAAAAAGGGCGGGTTGGTGCAGATATTTCCTGAGGGAAAGAACACCGACGACGGGCAGATCGGCCCCTTCTACGCCAGCTACATCGTCATCGCCCACCGCGCGGGGGTGCCTATTGTCCCCGTCGTCACCGACGGGAATTACGGTTTTCGCAGACGCGCCCACGTCCTTGTGGGCAACGAGATCGACCTGAAGGACTACGTCACCGCCGAGGGACCCATCATCCCCCGTGATGAGCTGCAAGCGGCCAATGAGGCCATCCGCAACAGAGTGCTGGCTCTCAAGAGGGAGCTGGATGCCCGCGTGGCCGCCGAGCGGGTCGGGAAAACCAAGAGAAAGGACGGTATATGAATATGATGACGGCTTTGACCCTCTGTCTGTCTGCCGTTCCCACTCTTGCGTGGGTCATCCCCGTGATACTGATCGGCAGCGGTATTCTCATGTGGCCGCTGACCCTCCTTGTGGCCTCCAAGTGCGTATACAACGCTACTCTGCGCCGTACCTCCCCCGAAAAGTGGGGGCGGGTGCCCTCCTTCCCCGAGGATCCCGACAGTATGCGGATGGATGCCATCGGTCAGGACTGGGCGGCGGCGCATCGGGATCAAAAACGGGACGTTCACGTGGTCCGCGACGGTATCAACCTCTACGGCGAATACTACGATCTCGGCTATGACCGCGCCGTCATGATCCTGTCGGGGCGCACCGAGAGTTTGCGGTACGGCTACTTCTTCGCCGCGCCCTACGCCGAGGCCGGCTGTAATATTCTGGTGGTGGATCCCCGCGCCCACGGTCTGAGCGAGGGTGAGTTCAACACCGTGGGCTTTGAGGAGAGTAAGGACTGCCTCGTCTGGGTGAGATTTCTCCGCGACGAGTTCGGTATGGAGACGGTTCTGCTCCACGGCATCTGCATCGGGGCGGCGGGCGCGATGCTGGCGGTCACGTCCGAGGACTGCCCCGCCTGCATCCGCGGGGTCATCACCGAGGGGATGTTCCCCAACTTCGGGGAGTCCATGAAGAACCACCTCGTCGAGCGGAAAAAGCCGGTCAAGACCTTTTATCCCCTCATCAATTTGTGGATGAAGCACCACACGGGGCATTCCATGGACGTGGGTCCCATCAACGTCATCCACAAAATACGGATCCCCCTCCTCATGCTCCACAGCAGGGAGGATGGCTACTCCACCCCCGAGTACGCCCAAAAGCTTTTTGATCTGGCGGGCACCTCGGATAAGCGCCTGGTCTGGTTCCCCCGCGGGCGGCATTCCATGCTCCGTATCACCGACACCGAGCGTTACGATACCGCCGTGAAGGGCTTCGTAAAGACCCTCGACACGGCGCTCCACTTCTGAAAACCATTCATTGAAAGGAAGGTATATACTATGTTTTGTAAGAATTGCGGCCGTCAGTTGGACGAGGGCGAAAGCTACTGCCCCATCTGCGGCACTGTCAACGGCGGAGAATCCACCGCCCCCGAGTACGGCGCTCCCGCCGTGGATACGCCCATGAAGGACGAGATGGCGGGTCAGGTTCTCAAGTGGGGCATCCTGAGTCTGGCCTTCGCGGTCTCGGGCTGCCTGTCTCTCCTGGGCTTCATTTTCTCCTTTACGGCCAAGCGGAGGTCCAACGAGTACCGCCTGACCTTCGGGGATCTCGAGGGTCGCGCCCGTGTGGGACACATTCTGGGTCGCGTGGGCTTCGGCGTGGGTCTGGGCTATACCATTTTCTTGGGCGTTTACTCTGCCATCATTATTTTCGCCGCGGTTCTGAGCATCGCGGTTTGATGTGATACTCATCCCAAATTACGGGAGTGGTATGAAAAAAATGCCGCAAGGACGGCCTGCGCGTGTGTCGCGGGCTGCCTTGCGGTTTTTTCATGTTGCTTTTCCATTCTTCAAATTTGGGTTTATCAACGCGATAGACTCTGTGTACTTTTCTTTCGCCACGGAAAGAAAAGTACATATGCAAAACCTTTCTATAAACCCCAATTTTACATATCGCCTGAATCGTTACGCTCGGTTCTGTCGAAAAAACGGGAAAAGTTTCCACCTCCAGAGATACCAAAAATTACCAAAAAATATTGACACCGACGGCGAACTGTGCTA
>JAZNUO010000198.1:0-5022 GCA_045592305.1 Eubacteriales bacterium
TCCCCGCCTACAACGGGCTTCTCATGCTGGTGGCGCAGGCCAAGCGGGCTTCCGAGCTGTTCACGGGTGAGGAGCTGGAGGACAATCTCATTGATGCCATCGTGGCGGATATTGCCCGTGAGACGGGGAACATCATACTGGTAGGTATGCCCGGGAGCGGAAAGTCTACGGTCGGTAAGGCTCTTTCTGAAGCCATGGGGCGTTCCTTGGTGGACACCGACGCGCTGATCGTGGAGTGCGCGGGAAAACCCATTCCCGAAATTTTTTCTACCGAGGGAGAGGAGTATTTCCGCGCTCTGGAGACCGAGGCAGTGAAAAAGGCGGGCATGATGAGCGGGGCAGTCATCGCCACGGGCGGCGGTGTGGTGACCCGTGAGCGCAACTACGCCCCCCTGTCCCAGAACGGTAAGATCGTCTTTGTCAAGCGTGATCTTGAAAAGCTCCCCACAGCGGGCAGACCCATCTCCCGGTCCAATCCCATGGAGGAGCTGTATGCCAAGCGGTTGCCCCTCTACCGCGAGTTTGCTGATGTGGAGGTCGATAACAACGGCTCGGTGGAGGTCACAGTCCAAGCCATTCTGAAAGCCCTCGGCTACGGGGTATAAGGAGGTACACCATGAAATTTCTCATCATCAACGGTCCCAATCTGAATATGCTGGGGCTCAGAGAACCGGGTATTTACGGAGACCGTGCTTACGCGGCCCTGTGCGGGCTCTGCCGGGAGTGGTGCGTCGCCGAGGGGATCGAATGCGAGCTGTTCCAGTCCAATCACGAGGGCGTGATCGTGGATAAAATTCAGGAGGCTTACGGAAAATTCGACGGGATCGTCATCAATCCCGCCGCCTATACCCACACCAGCGTGGCCATTCTGGATGCTCTCAAGGCGGTATCCATCCCTACGGTGGAGGTTCACATCTCCAAGGTCAGCGAACGCGAGGCCTTCCGTCAGGTGTCCTTTGTGAGCTACTACGCCGCCCGCACCATTCAGGGCATGGGCTTTGAGGGATATGGGGAGGCCATTCGGTGGCTGAAAAAGTACGTCGAGGACAACGCTTGATCGAAACAAAACGGAGAAGTATGCCAATCGGTTTACTTCTCCGTTTTTCTATTCAATTTTTATCCGTACAGAGGCTCTCCCAGCCATGGGATGGATGGGCGGGCGGTGGATGGGGTGACGATAAACTCGTACGAATCGGGGTTTCCGGTAATGGGGCTAATGACAGTACCGCTCTCCTCCCGCAGGTTTTTGTTTTTCCACGTGATACGCACCGTATCAAATTCATCGAATTTTCTTTCGGCATCCGGATATTCCACGTAGACTCTTCCGAGACCGTTGATGCTGCCCATAAACCCGTTTTCATCGGTATAGGCCACGTACATATAGCCCACCTCCTTGGCAGAGGCACTCCAAAATACGATGAAGGCGGCAACGATCAGAATGAGGATCAGGGCGGCGGTCAGGACGGTTCTTGGCTTTTCGGTGAGTTTTCTCATAATAGCTCCTTTCGGCGGTAGCTTAGCTCTCTACCCATATAGACGCTTTTTGGGGCGGAATCTTACACCGAAAAGCAAAAGTTCACAAAAAGTTCTTAATTTCCCTCAAAATCGGGCGTATAGGCGCGGGTGGCAGCATCCTTTCCTTGGCTGAAGCCCGTAAGACCCAGACGGGCAGTCTCCTCCAGCACCGTGGTATACTCAAACTCGGTCACGCGGCGGTGAAGATTCCTGTGGGGGCAGTCCGTGGCGAAATCGGGAGTATACTGGCGCATGACCGACACGCGGATTCCGCTTGGAGGAAGGATGCTCGCGATATGCCTCATGACCGCGATGGAATCGGCACGGCATCCCGGGAGAACCAGATGGCGGATGATGAGTCCCTTTTCCGCCAACCCGTCGGATTCCTTGTACGCGCCCACCTGTCGGTACATTTCAAGAACCGCCTCGGTCGCGCGGCGGGCATAGTCGGGGGCGGCGGAATAGGCTTTTGACAGCTCGGGGGATACGTATTTGAAATCAGGCAGATACACGTCCACCAGCCCGTCCAGCATACGAAGTGTTTCCGCCGATTCATACCCGCTGCTGTTCCAGACAACGGGTATACCGAGGCGGGGCTTCACGCGTTCCAGAAGTCTTGCTAACGAGGCTGTATAGTGAGTCGGAGTCACGAAATTGATGTTGTGTACGCCCTGCTCCCGCAGGTCAAAAATCATTTCTTCCAGCTCAGCTTCGGTGACGGCTCGTCCCATGCCCTCGCGGCTTATTTCGCGATTCTGACAGAATACGCACCGAAGGTTACATCCCGAGAAGAAAACGGTGCCCGAGCCGTGATTTCCGCTGATCGGCGGCTCCTCCCAGAAATGGGGGGCACAGCGAGCGACACGGTATGCCGCGGAAACGCCGCATACACCGACCTGCCCGACGGTGCGGTCAACTCCGCATTCCCGAGGGCAGAGCGCGCAGGCACTCATAGGGTCTCTCTTGCTCAATTCCATACCATCCTCCAATCCGACCGTCCTGACGGTTCTTACCATATTATACAACAAACGCGAAAAGATTGCAAGTTTTTTGTTGTTTTTTTTGGTTTACAAATTGACGGCTTCGTGGTATAATATTAACTGGTTTATTCTGCTCGCTTTGGAGCGAACGTCCAATTCTGTGAAAGAAAGGTAGCTTGCAGGCATACGGTGCTTTTATGACAGCGTTTGATACACGCAACCGAACCGCGCCGATCCGTACGGCGGAGATACTCTGTGTGGGCACCGAGCTTCTCCTGGGAGACATCGTGAACACCAACGCCGCTTTTCTTTCCAAAAGGCTTGCTTCCCTCGGTATCTCCGTGTATCACCAGACCGTGGTGGGAGATCACCCTGAGCGGCTCCGCATGGCGCTCTCCGATGCCTTTGAGGGACACGGACGTCCCCCTGCCGATCTGGTCATTCTCAGCGGCGGCTTAGGCCCTACCTACGATGACCTCACCAAGGAAACCGTGGCCGACTACTTTGGAAGAAGCATGGAGCTGCACGGGGAATCCCTCCGCCGTATCCGTGATTTCTTTAACCGTACGGGACGAGTCATGACCCCGAACAACGAAAAGCAGGCCATGATGCCTGAGGGCTGCGTGGTCTTTCCAAACGATTACGGAACCGCCCCTGCTCTGGCGGTGGGTGACGGTACGCGCACGGCCATCATGCTCCCGGGTCCCCCTGCCGAGCTGATCCCCATCTTCAACGAGCAGGTGGTTCCCTTCCTTCGCCTGCATACCGAGGGAGTGCTCATCAGCCGCAATATCCATTTGATGGGGTTGGGAGAATCCGCCGTGGAGTCCCTTTTGCACGCCCTCATGATCTCCTCAGAGAATCCCACCGTCGCGCCCTACTGCAAATCCGGAGAGGTTCGCTTACGGGTCACAGCCAAGGCCTGCGACGAGGAAACGGCCGCTTCCATGTGTGACGACACGGTTGGGCTCATCCGGCAGAATCCCGATATTGCGCCCTTCATTTACGGGATCGATTGCGAGAACGTGGAAACGGCTCTGGTTCGGCTCTTTTCGGAGCGAGGCTTGACCGTGGCTACCGCTGAATCCTGTACGGGCGGTATGCTGGGACAGCGCATCACAAGCGTGTCGGGCTCGTCCGCCGTTTATCCAGGCGGATTCGTGACCTACAGTAACCCGATGAAGATCCTTCTTTTGGGGGTTAATCCCGCAACCATTGATGCTCATACCGAGGTCAGCGCAGAGACCGTTGCCGAGATGGCCGACGGGGCACGCAAGCGCATTGGCGCAGACGTGGGGATCTCCACCACGGGTTACGCGGGACCCACCGGCGGAACCGCGGAGAATCCCGTAGGCACCGTCTACGTCGGTATCGCCACCGCGAGAGGAACCGTGACCCACCGCTTGTACTATCCCGCCAAGTCCCGCGATTACGTCCGCGAGGCCGCCGCTTCCCGCGCTATGCTGGAGGCCATCCGCGCGGTGCTTTGAGCCTTACTTTTCATCAATCTGACTTTTCGCCCGCTTTTCGGGCAAAATATATCAATGAATTACAGCACTATCCGTGAAATGCCGGATAGCAGGAGGTTTTACATGGCTAACTTCAGAAGAATCGGTATCCTTTCCTCGGGCGGCGACGCGCCCGGCATGAACGCGGCGATCCGCGCGGCTACCCGTCGGGCTCTCAGTCAGGGGCTTGAGGTGGTCGGTATTCTCGGCGGCTACTCCGGTCTTTTGAGTGCCGCCGACGAATCTGACCCCGAGGTCGTTCGTCAGCGTTATATCCGTCCCTTCGACTCCA
The DNA here is from genome assembly GCA_045592305.1 of Eubacteriales bacterium. Taxonomy (GTDB): domain Bacteria; phylum Bacillota; class Clostridia; order Oscillospirales; family CAG-272; genus CAMEON01. Next base: position 4,296 of record JAZNUO010000198.1, read on the forward strand.
CCAGCGTCTCCAACATCGTGACCCGCGGCGGTACCATTCTGTACTCCAGCCGCTGTCCCGAGTTCGCTACTCCCGAGGGTATGGATAAGGCTCTCCGCGCTTGCGATAAGTACAACATCGACGCGGTCATCGCCATCGGCGGTGATGGTACCTTCCGCGGTGCCACCGATCTGACCAACCACGGCATTCCCTCCATCGGCATCCCCGCCACCATCGACAACGATATTTCCGCCACCGAGCAGACCATCGGCTTCGACACCGCCCTGAACACCGCTCTGGGTCTTTTCGATGCTCTCCGCGACACCGCCGAGTCCCACGCCCGTTGCATCGTCACCGAGGTCATGGGTAACAAGTGCGGTTTCCTGTCTCTGTATCTTGCCATTGCCACGGGCGCTATTGCGGTGGCAATCCCCGAGCTTCCCTTTGACCGCGATGCCGCCATCATGAAGATCCGTCGGGCTCGCGACGAGTACGGCAAGCGAGGTATTATCGCCATTTGCAGCGAGGGTATGCCCAAGGTGAACGGCAAGAACTACGGTGAGGATTTCAAGGAGGAAGTCGGATCGTAGCCATGTCGTTCTGTGGGCCAAGGAGTTGTTCCATGGAGTTGTCTTCCTAAGACCGCTTGGCCTCCGACTTGAGTACGGCAAGCGAGGTATTATCGCCATTTGCAGCGAGGGTATGCCCAAGGTGAACGGCAAGAACTACGGTGAGGATTTCAAGGAGG